>NZ_JACVTV010000014.1:0-62990 GCF_016624625.1 Stenotrophomonas sp. S41
CCCCCCCCCCCCCCCCCCCCCCCCCCCCCCCCCCCCCCCCCCCCCCCCACGACCACGGCATTGCACCCATGGCATGATGCCCACGCGCCCCCGGCGCGATGACATGGAGTCTGCGATGGCCTGGTTGTCGCTGCTGCTGTTCCTGCCCTGGTTCCTGTTGCTGGGCAGCCTGTACTGGCTGTTTCCGCGCCAGCCGCGCACTGCGCGGCGGCGCCTGTTCGATACCACCACCCTGGCGCTGGCCTTCGCCCTGAGCATCGGCTCGATGCTGTGGGGCTACCACATCGGTCGGGTGCAGCCCGGCGCCGGCCCGATCTGGCCGCAGGTGCTGGCGGTGCTGTACGCCTATGGGGCGTTCCTGGCGGTGCTGGTGCTGGCCCTGCTGCTGCGGCCGCGCTGGCTGCAACGGTAGAGTCGACCGTTGGTCGACTGCTCTCCTGTCGGGCATCGCCAAATCGCGCGCTGCGCGCGAAGTCGACTGACAGTCGACTCTACCGCCGCCGATCCGGCCACGAACCGGCCACGAACCGGCCAGCGGCCGGCACTACCCGACCAAAGCCGCATCGAACCGGCCCCACGCCCGCGCCTACCATGGGGGTCTGTTCCTGATCCTGCCAGGTGCGTGCCGATGACCGCCGATCCCAGCATCCACACCATCGATACCGGTTTTCAGCGTCCCGACTTCGACGCTGCCTACCTCATCGTCGAGAACGGCCGTGCGGCCTTCGTCGATTGCGGCACCGGCCTGTCCGTACCGGCCATGCTGCAGGCGCTGGCCGATGCCGGGCTGGGCGTGGAGGCGGTGGACTGGCTGCTGCTGACCCACGTGCACCTGGACCATGCCGGTGGCGCCGGCCTGCTGATGCAGCAGCTGCCCAACGCAAAGGCCGTGCTGCACCCGCGCGGCGCGCCGCACATGATCGACCCGACCCGGCTGATTGCCGGTGCCACGGCGGTCTACGGCGCCGAGGAAATCGCACGCAGCTATGGCCGCATCGAAGCGATTCCCGAGGCCCGCGTGGTGGTGGCTGAAGATGGTCACCGCATCGACCTGGCCGGCCGTGAACTGCTGTTGCTGCACACGCCGGGGCATGCGCTGCATCACTACTGCGTGTGGGATGCGCGCAGCCGCAGCTGGTTCACCGGCGATACCTTCGGCATCTCCTACCGCGAGCTGGACAGCGCGCAGGGTGCCTTCATCTTCCCCACGTCCTCACCGGTGCAGTTCGATCCGGAGGCGATGAAGGTGTCGATCCAGCGCATGCTGGGCTATGGCCCGCAGGCGATGTACCTCACTCACTATGGTCGCGTGCAGCAGGTGCAGAAACTGGCCGACGACCTGTTCGAGCAGATCGATGCGATGGCGACGATCGGCCGCCAGTGCGATGGGCGCCCGGACCGCCACCGTTGCCTGCTGGCCGCGCTGCAGGCGCTGTACCTGGAGCGTGCGCAGCAGCATGGCTGCGCGCTGGATCAGGCCGCGGTAGCCGAGGTGCTGGCGATGGACATCGAGCTGAACGCGCAGGGCCTGGCCTGCTGGCTGGACCGCGCATCCCGCTGACCCGTAGGCCTGCGCGGCGGTGTCACGACCACGTTACACTCTGGTGACTCCCCTTCCTGCCGTGGTATTGCCGTGAATCCGATGCGTGTGTTGCTGCTGTCGTCCTGCCTCTTCGTCGGGGGCCTGGCCCATGCGGCCAACGACCTGCCCGGTGGCGGCATCGATCCGCAGGCACTGTCGCGTCACGTGCAGGTGCTGGCGTCCGACGAATTCGAAGGCCGCGCACCGGCCAGCGAGGGCGAAGAGCGCACCGTGCAGTATCTGATCGAGCAGTTCCGCAGCTACGGCCTGCAGCCCGGCGGCCCCGATGGCAGCTGGGTGCAGAAGGTGCCGCTGGTGCGCGCGCAGCTGGACGGCCCGGCCAAGGCCAGCCTGCAGCTGAAGAAGGGCAAGCGCACGCTGGCCAATGGCGTGGACGTGACCCTGCAGAGCCTGCAGCCGCGCAAGCGCGTGCAGATCAACAACGCACCGCTGGTGTTCGTCGGCTATGGCATCGACGCACCGGAACGCCACTGGAACGATTACAAGGACGTGGATCTGCACGGCAAGATTGCCGTGGTGCTGATCAACGACGCCGACTTCGAAGCCGATGCGCCGGGTGCGTTCGACGGCAAGGCGGTGACCTACTACGGCCGCTGGACCTACAAGTTCGAGGAAGCCGCGCGCCGCGGTGCCGAGGGTGTCCTGATCGTGCACGAGACCGCGCCGGCCGCCTACGGCTGGGCCACGGTGAAGAGCTCGGGCACCTCGCCGCTGTTCGACATCGAGCGCGGCCAGGCCGAAGCGATGGCCCAGCACACGCCGCTGCGTGGCTGGATGCAGCGCGAGCTGGCCGAGGCGATCTTCGCCGACGCCGGCCTGGATTTCGACGCCGAGAAGCGCAAGGCCATGCAGGCCGACTTCCGTCCGGTGGTGCTGGACAACGCGAAGCTGAGCGTGGATTTCGCGATCAAGCGCGAGCCGGTGGTGACCCGCAACGTGGTGGCCAAGCTGCCCGGCGGCGAGCATGGCGATGAGGCCGTGATCTTCTCCGCGCACTGGGATGCCTTCGGTATCGGCCAGCCCGACGCCAAGGGTGACCGCATCCGCCATGGCGCCATCGACAACGCGACCGGCGTGGCCACCGTACTGGAACTGGGCCGCGTGTTTGCTGCCGGCCCGCAGCCGCAGCGCAGCCTGTACTTCGTCGCCCTGACGGCCGAAGAGAAGGGCCTGCTGGGTGCCAGCTACTACGCCGCACACCCGCTGGCGCCGCTGGAAAAGACCGCCGCGGTGCTGAACATCGAAATGTTCAGCCCGGATGGCGCGACCCGTGACATCGCCTCGTGGGGCAAGGGCCGGGTGTCGCTGGAAGGCGACCTGGAGCGCGTGGCCAAGGCCCGCGGCCGCAGCTACAGCCCCGACCCGAACCTGGAAGCGGGCTTCTTCTACCGCGCTGATCACTTCGCCTTCGCCCGCCTGGGCGTGCCGGCCATCACCATCGGCCCGGGCCTGGACAAGCTGGACGGCGGCGTCGAGGCTGGCCGCGCGCTGCGCGAGAAGTACTTCGCCGACTGCTACCACCAGGCCTGCGACGCCTGGACCCCGAGCTGGGACCCGGCCGGCCATGCCGCCGATACCCTGCTGGTCTACGACCTGGGCGCCGAGCTGGCCAACAGCCGCCGCTGGCCGCAGTGGGAGAAGGAGTCGGAATTCCACGGCGCCCGCGAGAAGAGCGACGCCGCCCGCCGTTGAGGGTAGTGCCGGCCGCTGGCCGGCAATCCGGTGCGACGACGGAGGTAGAGTCGACTGTTAGTCGACTATGCGCGAAGCGCGGGTTTCATGCCTCGTTAGGGAGAGCAGTCGACTAACAGTCGACTCTACCCAGCCGCGCTCATCGGCGCCGGCGCAGCAGCGCCCACGCGCCCCAGCCACTGGCGGCGAGCACGGCCAGATAGCACACCACCATCGTGCGCATGCCCATCGGGTGCAGTTGCCCGCCGCGCGGGTGGGTACTCATCGCCATCGAGCTGTGGCCACTGCCCAGGTCGACCGCCAGCTGCAGCACCAATGCGGCAGAGAACACCAGCAAGGCCACCCCGAAGCCGATGCGCGGCCATGTGGCCTGCGCGCTGGGGCGGCGCAGCAGCCAGGCCAGTGCCGTGGCTGCGGCAAGCGCCGCCGCGATCCACATCAGCGGCGACGCCGGAGACGCTGCAGCCACCGGCATTGCACCGGTGGCTGCGATCAGTACGACGCCCTTACTTGCGGGTGCCGTCGAGCCAGTTCGGGCCCTTGTTGGTGAGGAAGAAGACATAGACCACCAACGATACCGCGATCGTGGCGGTGACGTAGATGGCGAACCAGTCGACGTGGCCGGTCTTCAGCGCGCCCTGGTACAGCAGCGGGGCGGTACCACCGAACAGCGAGTTGGCCAGCGCATAGCCCAGGCCCACGCCCAGTGCACGGATGTGGGTGGGGAACAGTTCGGCCTTCACCACGGCGTTGATGGACGTGTAACCGGTGAGGATGACAAAGGCTAGCGCCAGGGTGAGGAAGGCGAGGGTGGCATCGTGCTGGTGCGGCAGCTGGGTGATCAGGTACCAGCTGTACAGCACGCCGCCGGCGCCGAAGAACACCAGCAGGCTCTTGCGGCCGATGATGTCCGACAGCCAGCCACCGACCGGCTGCAGCACCATCAGGAACGTCAGCACGCCCAGGTTGACCAGGGTGGCGGTCATCGGATCATCGGCGGCAAACGCGCTCTGGATCATCTTCGGGCCGTTCACCGAGTAGGTGTAGAAGGCAATCGTGCCGCCGGCGGTGATCAGGAAGCACAGCAGCAGCGGGCGCCACTGGTGCACGATCAGCTCGTACATCGAACCGGACTTCTTCGCCTTGCCTTCGCGCGCGGCCTCGATCGACGATTCTTCCATCGTCTCGTCCATGCCCCGGCGCAGCCAGAACACCACGACCGCGGCGATGCCACCGATGCCGAACGCGATGCGCCAGCCGAACTCGGAGATTTCCGGCTTGCCCCAGAAGTTCAGCATCAGGAACAGGGTGAGCTGCGCCAGCACGTGGCCGCCGACCAGGGTGACGTAGTGGAACGAGGACAGGAAGCCACGGCGGCCGGGAATGGCGGCCTCGGACATGTAGGTGGCGCTGGCGCCGTACTCGCCGCCGGTGGCGAAGCCCTGCAGCAGGCGTGCGAACAGCAGGATGATCGCCGCCCAGATGCCGATGCTGGCCGCGGTGGGCGTGATCGCGATGAGGAAGGAGCAGACGGCCATCAGGGTGACCGACACGGTGAGCGCCAGGCGACGGCCATGGCGGTCGGCGAAGCGGCCGAAGAACCAGGCGCCGATCGGGCGCATCAGGAACGTGGCGGCGAAGATCGCCCACACGTACATGGTGGAGTTCTTGTCTTCGGGCGAGAAGAACTGCGACTCGAAGTACACGGCGAACACCGAGTACACGTAGACGTCATACCACTCCACCAGGTTGCCGGCGGAGCCTTTGAGGGTATTGGAGATCGAGCGGCGCAGCGCGGCGCCGTCGGTGCTGGGGACAGCAGGTTGGGACGTGGTGCTCATCTGGGTGAGGATCCTCGATGCGGTGCTTCCATGCGGGAAAGATCGGTGCCAGGGGCGCGCGTGGGGCGCTGCCAGCCAGCCTCCTAGTTACTGCATCCCACGTCAACGCCGGGTGCCGGAGGGCGGGCAGGGCATGGGGACCGCACAGGGTGACAGCGGCCCGCAGGGGGGACCATAGCTAGATCGTCGTACGCGATGTCGTGCGCTGCGAGTTCAGTAAAGTCCTGCAAGGCCTGCGCGACTGCCGGAAGCGGGGTTGCTCCGTCACCCGAACCTTCTAGAATCCCTTTTCCCCTGCCTGCTGGTGCGTCATGTCGGCTTCCCCTGTTGCTTCTGCGGCTGCCCCCCGGGGTGGCCTTGTCGCGCTGGCCCTGCTGCTGGTCTACGTGGTCTGGGGCTCGACCTACCTGGGCATCGCCAAGGCCCTGCACGGCGGCGCGCTGCCGCTCACCATGGTCTCCGGCAGCCGCTTCATCATCGCCGGCGGCCTGATGTACCTGGCCCTGCGCCTGTTCTGGAAGATGCCGCGGCCGAGCCTGCGGCAGTGGCGCAACCTGGTCATCATGGGCGTGACCATGCTGGTGCTGGGCAATGGCATGGTGGTGCTGGCCGAGCGCGAAGTGTCTTCCGGGTTGGCCGCAACGGCAGTGGCCTCGGTGCCGTTGTGGATGGCGCTGTTCTCCGCGTTTCGCGGCCAGCACGCCAGCCGCGGCGAATGGCTGGGCATCGCGGTCGGTTTCATCGGCGTGGTCTGGCTCAATGCGGGCAGCAGCCTCACGGCGTCGCCCACCGGGCTGGTGCTGCTCCTGATCGCACCGGTCGGCTGGGCATTCGGTTCGGTGTGGGCGCGCGGCCTGGATCTGCCCGGTCCGTTCATGACCGCTGCCGGGCAGATGATCTGCGGTGGCGTGCTGCTGGTGCTGATCGGCCTGGCGGTGGGCGAGCGCCCGACTACGCTGCCCGACACGGGCGGCCTGCTGGCCATGGCCTACCTGTGCGTGTTCGGTTCCATCGTGGCGTTCACCGCCTATGTCTGGCTGCTGCACAACGTGCGCCCGGCGCTGGCCGGCAGCTACGCCTACGTCAATCCGGTCATCGCGGTGCTGCTGGGCGCGGCACTGAATGGCGAGCAGTTCGGCTGGCGCGATTTCCTCGCGATGGCGGTCATCCTGCTGGGCGTGGTGGTGCTGACCATGGCAAGGACCTGGAAGAAGTGAGCATGGACGAACAGGAACAACGCCGCGGTCTATGGGTTACCGCGTCCACCTTCGTGCTGTGGGGGCTGGTGCCGGTGTACTGGCATCTGCTCAACGAGGTGCCGTCGTTCCAGATCATTGCCCACCGCATCATCTGGTCCACGGTGCTGGTGGTGGCGTGGCTGCTGCTGACCGCGCGCCTGGGCTGGTGGCGGAAGATCGCCGCGCAGCCGCGCGCGCTGCCGATCCTGGCGGTATCCAGCCTGACCATTGCCTTCAACTGGGGCCTGTACATCTGGGCGGTCAACGCCGGGCATGTGATCGAAACCAGCCTGGGCTACTTCATCAACCCGCTGGTGAATGTGTTGCTGGGCGTGCTGGTACTGAAGGAGCGCCTGCGCCGCGTGCAGTGGATCGCGGTGGCGATGGCCGCGGTGGGCGTGGCCTGGCTGACCATCGATGCCGGCACGCCGCCGTGGATCGCGCTGGGCCTGGCGTGTTCGTTCGGCCTGTACGGGCTGCTGCGCAAGCTGGTGTCGGTCGATCCGGTGGCCGGGCTGGGCGTGGAGAGCCTGTACCTGTTCCTGCCCGCGCTGGCGTTTGCGGTGTGGGCCGAGAACGGTCATGGCGGCGCGTTCTTCCACGGCTGGGGCTGGCGCAACGATCTGCTGCTGGTGTTCGGTGGCGTGGTCACTGCAGTGCCGCTGATCGGCTTCGCCTACGGGGTGAAGCGCATTCCGCTGTCGCTGGTCGGCATCCTGCAGTACATCGCACCGAGCCTGCAGCTGCTGCTGGGCGTGTTCTTCTTCCACGAGGCGTTCGACACCGGCAAGGCGATTGGCTTTGCGGTGATCTGGGCCGGGCTGGTGTTGTTCGTCGGCGAGAACGTGCGGGCGATGCGGGCGGCGAGGGGTCGGATCCCTCCGCAACGCGGTGGGCTCTGACCCCCGGGCTGAGCTGAGAAAGGGGTCAGAGCCCTTCGCGTTGCGAAGGGATCCGACCTCGGTTCCGGAAAAAAAGAACGGCGCCCCGAGGGGCGCCGTTCTGCTTCCATCTCCGGCCAGGAGAGAGTTGGCCGGAACGGGAACGCGGGTGCAGGCTTAGAAGCGCTGCTGGTACTTCATGTACATGAAACGACCGATGTCGAAGCCGCCGTAGTAGACGAAGCTGCTGTTCGGCTGGCTGTACATCACCGGACCCTGGTGGTCGAACACGTTGTTCAGGCCCAGCGACACGGTGCCATTCCACGGCAGGCTGTAACGCACCTGCAGGTCGTGGAAGGTGTTCGAGCCCACCTTGTTGGTCGGCGAGGCATCGGTGTAGGCCGAGCTGAAGTCCGGCAGGTTGCACTCATCCATGTAGGAGCACTTCTCCTTCATGCTGGAGTAGTAACGCGCGGTCCAGCCGATGCCCAGGTTGCCGTACTGCCAGTCCAGGTTGAAGGTCGAGCGCACGCGGAAGTTGCCGCCCCAGCTGGTCAGCTGTTCCACCGGCGTGGTGACGGCGTTGTCGTTACGCTGTTCCAGGTAATCGGTGTAGGTGGTGTTCCAGGTGACGGCGAACTTGCCGAACGTGGTTTCCGGCAGGCGGTAGCGCGCGCTGATGTCATAGCCGGCGGTCTCGCGGTAGCCGGCGTTGACCAGCGAGCGGTCCAGCGCGTTGACCTGGCCGTTGCTGCCGCGGGTGAAGCGACCGCAGGCCGCGTCCGAACCCTGCACGTAGCACTGTTCCAGGATGCTGGTGGCCGACTCGCCGACGATGGCGTTGTCGATGCGGATCTTCCACCAGTCCAGGCTGACGTCCAAGCCCTGCACGAAGTCCGGGCTGTAGACCAGGCCGACGGTCCAGGTCTTGGCGGTTTCCGGCTTCAGCTCCGGGTTGGAACCCGAGTTGAAATCGGTGGTGGCCTGCTGGCCCGGCTTGCTGGCCACGCTGCCGTCGCTGTTGAGCTGGCGGAAGTTGGCCGGCACGTTCAGGGCCTTGCAGCGTGCGGCAACCGCGGCGCTGGTGGCGGCGGTGCCGAACGAGGTATCGCACGGGTCGGTGAACGAGTCACGGCTGCTGACGGTGCCGCCGTACAGATCGTCCACGGTCGGCGCACGGAAGCCGGTGCCGTAGGTGGCGCGCACCAGCAGGCTGTCGATCGGCTTCCACTTCACGCCGAACTTGCTGTTGGTGGTCGAACCGAAGTTGTTGTAATCCGAGTAACGACCGGCAACATCCAGCGACAGCTCACGGGCGAACGCCATGTCGGCCAGCAGCGGCACCTGCAGTTCCAGGTAGACCTCGCTCAGCGAGTAGTCGCCCTGGGTCGGCTTGCCGCTGGTGCCGGCGATCTGGCCGTTCTGCACCATCAGGTCCGGGGTGTAGCGTGCTTCTTCGGTACGGTGCTCGAAGCCCATCGCGGTCAGCACGTCGCCGGCCGGCAGGGTGAACAGCGAGCCGGAGATGTTGGCGCTGGCCACCTTGGTGGTGGTCTGGCTCTTGTCCACGAAGCGGGCGAACAGGTAGTCCTGCACGTCCTGGTTGCTCAGCGAGCCCGGGCCGGTGTAGCCCATCGGCGCGGCCGGATTCCACGGCACGCAGCCGGCAATCACCGCATCCGGCGTGCCGCAGTACGCCACGCCATCCTTGATGAAGGACGGGCCGACGGCCTGGTTGACGTTGGGCTGGTACATGCTGCCCGTGCCGATGCGCTCGCCTTCATTGCGGTTGTAGGTGTAGTTGACGTTCCAGTCCCAGTAGCGCGAACCGGTGTCGAAGCTGCCTTCCAGACCCAGGCTGCCGCGCTTGGTCTCCATGTTGTTCTCGGTGCCACGCAGCATTTCTTCGGTGCGGTGCGAGAACAGCACGTCCTGGCCCCACAGGTTGAATGCGCTGTCCTTGGACAGGGCGGCGCGGGTGCCGCTGCGCGCCTGTGCGGCAGTCACCGAGTACGGGTAACCGGCCAGGTGCTTGCTCGATTCGCGCTTGCTGTACAGGGCATCGGCGACGATGCGCAGGTTGTCGGTGATTGAGAAGCCACCGTTGGCGAACACCGAAGTGCGCTCCAGGCCGGTCAGCAGGCTCATGTTGGTCTTGGTGTTGGCACCATCGGCCGGGTTCAGCGTGTGGAAGTTGGCTGCATCGGTCGGGTCGCCGCCCGGGCCGACGGTCACCGGCTTGCCGCCGACGGTGACGCTGCCCCACGGCGTGGTGCCGTTGAGGCCATCGTTCGGATGACGCGGGCCGTTGACGTAGCGGGTGAACTCACGCGCGCCGCCCATCACTTCGTCTTCCTTGGTGCGCTCGGCACCCACGCTGAACCAGCCGCGGTCGAAGGTCTTGCCGAAGGTGGCGCTGTAGGAGCGCTTCTGGCCGTCACCTTCGCCGTACTGGCCGACGTAGACGCTGGCTTCGCCACCGTCGAAATTCTTGCGGGTGATGATGTTGACCACACCGGCGATGGCGTCCGAGCCGTACAGTGCCGACGCACCGTCGGTCAGCACTTCCACGCGCTCGACGATGGCCGAGGGAATCGAAGCGAGGTCGGAATAGCCACCGGCGCTGACGCCCATGCGGCGGCCGTCGATCAGCACCAGGCTGCGTTCCGGGCCCAGGTTGCGCAGGCTGACATACATGCCACCGAAGTCGCGCGAGGAGGTCAGCGACGAAGCGCGGCTCATGCTCGGCGAACCGGCAGCGGTCACGTCCTGCAGGATGTCGGCGACGTTGACGTAGCCCTTCTTCTCGATCTCGGCGCGGTTGAGCGCGACCACCGGCTGGGCGGTCTCGACACTGGCCTGGCGGATGCGCGAGCCGGTGATTTCGATGCGGTCGAGGTTGGTGGTGTTGTCGCCCGCATCCTGTGCGAAGGCGGGGGTGGTGCAGCTGGCGGCCAGCGCGATGACGATCGCGTTGCGCAGCGGGGTGGTCTTCAGGGACATCCGTGAAATCTCGTGTTTCAGAAAAAAACATGCGCCCGTTCTATGGGCGCGTGGGGTACTGCAAACCAACGTGGGGGGCGGGATTCTAGAGTGTTTTCATTCGTAACTGTTTGTCCCTGCGTGTTACATCGCGCCGAACATGAATCGCAACCAACAATCCACAGGGGTGCTGTGCGCAGCGTCACGCGCGAGGTGTTTCCGATGCGCAGAGGCACCGATAACGGCGGCAGTCGCGCGATCTGTAATGCACGGAGTGTGCGAACGTTCATCCACGCCGTGCGTGGATGACGCCACATCAGTAGATCCACGCCATGCGTGGATGACGTCACATCAGTAGATCCACGCCATGCGTGGATGACGTGCCCACAAAAAAAGGGCGAAGCCTTCGCTTCGCCCTCCAGATCCATCACTCCACACACCGGCGCGTTGGTCAGGTCTCGCGCAACGCCGTAGTGATCGGCAGGCGCGCGGCGCGCAGTGCCGGGAACAGGCCACCGACCAGGCCGATGCCCAGCGCCCACTTCAGGCCATTCCACAGCAGCTCCGGCGACACATGGAACTTGAACACCACCGCGCTGAAATTGCTGCCGATGGTGGACACGCTGTAACCGTTGAACAGCAGCCAGGCCACCGCACAGCCCAGCAATCCGCCCAGCAAGGCCAGCAGCATGGTTTCCAGCATCACTGCGGTCACCACCGGCAGGCCGCGGAACCCGATCGCGCGCATGGTGGCGATCTCGCGTGCACGCGTCGCGACTGCGGCGTACATCGTGTTGAGCGCCCCGAACACCGCGCCCACCGCCATGATCGTGCCGATCACCTTTCCAAGGATGTCGATCAGCTTGGTCAGGCCACCGCCCTGCTTGCTGTAGTACGCGCGCGTGGTTTCGACGTCCAGCTTCAGGCGCGGATCGGCCGCCACGGCCGCCTTGAACTGTTCGAAGCCAGGCTTGCCATCGGTGCGCACGCTGATCGACTGCCACGCACTGCGCTGGTAGGTGGTGGCCAGCGTATCGGCATCGGTCCACATTTCCGAATCGTGCGCATCACCCGAGGCGAACACGCCGACCACGGTCCAGGCTTGGTTGCCCAGGGTCAGTGTCTTGCCGACGTCCAGATCGCGGAACTGTCCCTGCGCGCCCTGGCCGACCACGATCTCGCGCAGGCCGGTGCCGAACTTGCGCCCCTGCACGATCTTCACCTTGTCATGCACCGCCCACGCCTGTGGGCCGACGCCGCGGAACTGCGCGTTGACGTCGGTACCGTCGGCCTTGGACACGAGGTTCACCACCTGTGACAGCTCCGGTGACAGCAGCGGCCGGCCTTCGCTATCGCGGCTGATGCCGGGCAGGGTGGACAGCATTGGCACCTGCTCGCGGGTGATGACCGAATTGGTCTCGGCCTGCGAACCGCCACGCAGCACGATGGCGGTGGTGTCATCGCCGGTGTTGTTGAGCGTGGCCTGGAAGCCCTCGCCCATGGCCAGCATCGCCACCAGCACGCCGACCACGCCGGCAATGCCGACCACGATCACCGAGGAGGCGCCCCAGCGCTGCGGCAGGCTGGCGATGCCGATACGGGTGGCCGCCAGCGCCAGTCGCCCGCTGCGGGTCAGCAGCAGCCACAGCGCCACCAGCACCGCCACGGCCAGCACACCGACCCACGGCAGGCCGATCCACAGCACCAGGCCCACCGCCAGCAGCAGCACGGTCAGTGCATTGCCCAACCACTTCTTGATCCTGTTCATCGGGAATCCTCCTCAGCGGCCGGCCAGCGCATCGACGATCTTCAGGCGCTTGGCGCGCAGCGCGGGCAGCAGCCCGACCACGACGCCGATCACCACGATCAGGCCGATGCCCACCAGCCAGGTGGGGGTGGGTACGTGCGGTGGCAGCATGCCCATGCTCTTCGGTGCGATCGCCGGCAGCACCAGCGCGGCCAGGCCCATGCCGATCAGGCCGCCGAGGCCGATCAGCAGCACCGACTCGACCATCACCAGCGTCAGCACGGTGCTGTCCTTGAAGCCCAGCGTCTTCAGCGTGGCCAGCTCGGGAATGCGCTCGCGCACGGCTTGCGCCATGGTGTTGCCGGTCAGCAGCAGCAGGGTGAAGAACACCGCGCCCATGATCGAGGTGACGATCATGCCGATATCCGCGAACTGCTTGACGAAGGCCTGCTGGAACGCCGATTCGGTCTGGGTCTTGGTCTCGTGGTCGGAGTTGGCCGAGATCGCATCGATGGCCTGCGCGACCCGCGAGGCATGGTCGGGGTTGTCCAGGGTGATCGTGTACCAGCTCACCTGGTTCTTGATGTAATCGTTGGATTCGTCGAAGTATTTCCAGTTCATCATCAGCTGGCGTTCTTCGTTGCTTGCCTGCGCGCGGTCCTTCGAGCGGAAGATGCCTTTCAGTTCCAGCGGCCAGTCATTGCTGCCGCCGCGCGGGAAGATCGTGGCCTGCAGCGGAATGGTGTCGCCGATCTTCCAGCCGAACTGGTTGGCCAGGGTCTCGCCGACGATGGCGCCGCTGCGGGTCTGCTTCCAGTCTTCCAGCTGCGCCGGGTCGATCTGCAGTTCGCGGTAGACGTCGAAGTAGTTGGGCGACACCGAGAAGTTCGGGAAGAAGTTCTTCGGGTCCTGGTAGATGCCGCCGAACCACATGCCATAGGCCACGTCGCGCACGCCGTCGACCTGGCGGATCTGCGTTTCCAGGCGGATCGGCAGCGACTGGGTGATCGACAGGCGCGAGGCGGTGACCAGGCGGTTGGCACCTTCCACGCTGCCGCCGGAGTTGAACGCCACGCGTACCGAATCGAGCATGCCGAACAGCAGGAACGCCGCGACCACTGAAAGCAGGGTCAGCAGGGTCCGGGTGCGGCTGCGGAACAGCTGGGCCCAGACCAGGGAAAAGTATTTCATCGCCGGGGCCTCCGTCAGTGGGCCAGCGGGGCGTCGGCCAGCTCGCCCTTGTCCAGGTGCACCGTGTGGGTAGCGTACTCGGCGGCCTTCGGGTCATGGGTGACCATGATGATGGTCTTGCCGTGTTCGCGGTTGAGCTGCTGCAGCAGGCCCAGGATCTCCTCGGCCGACTGCCGGTCGAGGTCGCCGGTCGGTTCGTCGCAGATCAGGAAGGTCGGGTCGGAGACGATGGCTCGGGCAATCGCCACGCGCTGCTGCTGGCCGCCGGACAGTTCGTTGGGGCGGTGGCTGCGGCGGTCGGCCAGGCCGACCAGGGTCAGCGCGATCTCGGCATTGCGCCTGCGCTGTGCGGCGCTGAGGTGGGTCAGCAGCAGCGGCAGCTCCACGTTCTTCTGCGCGGTCAGCATCGGCATCAGGTTGTAGAACTGGAACACGAAGCCGACGTGGTGGCTGCGCCAGGTCGAGAGCTGGCCGCCGCTCATCTGGTCGATGCGCTCGCCTTCGATGCTGATCTCGCCGCCACTGGGGTTGTCCAGGCCGCCGATCAGGTTGAGCAGGGTGGTCTTGCCCGAACCGGACGGGCCCATCAGCGCGACGAAGTCGCCGCTGGCGATGTCCAGGTCGATGCCATGCAGCACCTGCACTTTTTCCGGGCCGCGTTGGTAGGTCTTGGTGATGTTGCGCAGTGAAACCAGGGTCGACATCGGGGTTCTCCACGAAGGGTGGGACACGGGAACGCGCGCCGGCCACGGGCCGGAGGGCATGCATCGAACGGTGCTGCCGGCGGCGCCACGCGGGCGCCAGGCCGTTACTGCGCTTGTTTCAGTCGAACCCTGGCGCCATCGCGCAGGGTGTCCGGTGGGCTGACCACCACGCTTTCACCCGCACTCACGCCCTTCAGCAGCTGGCGGTCCTTGCCCATCGCCTGGCCGGCCTGCACGGCGCGCTGCTGCACGCGGTCGGCATCGCCCAGCACGAAGGCCACGCTGGCACCGTCGCGCTCGACCACCGCCGTGGCCGGCACGCGCACGCCCTGCGGCTTGCTGGCGGTGGCCTGCGGCTGCGCCTGTTCCAGGAAACTGACCCGCACGCCCATCTCCGGCACGATGCGCGGGTCCTTCACCTTCAGCGCCACGCGCACCTTCACCGTGGCCTTGCCGCGGTCGGCGGTGGGGATGATGGCGATCACCTCGCCGGGGATCTTCCAGTCCGGGTAGGCGTTGAGCGTGGCTTCCACCGGCATCTTCGGCTGCACGCGGCCGATGAAGGCTTCGCCCACTTCCACCTCGATCTCCAGCGACTCCATGTCGACGATGGTGCCGATGCCGGTACGGGTGAAGCCGCCACCGGCCGACAGCGGCGAGACGATCTCGCCCGGCTGCGCGGCCTTGGCGGTGACCACGCCGGAGAACGGCGCGCGCACGATGTTGTTGTCCACGCCGAGGTCGGCGATGGCGAGCTGGTCGCTGGCCACCTTGACGTTGCGCTGCGCGGTATCGAGCTGTGCGCGGAGGCTGTCACGCTGGGCCACGGCCTGGTCGTACTGCGAACGCGAGACCAGCTGCTGGCCGACCAGCGCCTGCAGGCGGCTGGCTTCGGCGGCGGCCTGGCGCTGCTGCGCCTGCAGGCCGGCCACCTGTGCACGTGCGGCCTGCACCTGCGAGGCGGAGAGGCTGCGCTGTGCATCGGCATCGATCGGGTCCAGCGTGGCCATGACCTGGCCGGCCTCTACCCGCATGCCTTCCTCGATCATCACTTCGCGCACCTTGCCGGTGATCTTGGCCGACACCGTGGCCATGCGCCGGGCCACCACGTAGCCGCTGGCATCGAGTACCGAGCTGCTGGCATTGCCCTGCTGGATCGCTACTGCCGGTGCGGTTTCCACCTCCACCGTCGGCTCGCGGCCGAACAGGAAGAAGGCACCGCCGGCCAACAGCAGCACGATCACCATCAGCGCGATCCACAGCCAGCGGCGGCCGCCCGGGCCATCCCCGGAGGACGGCGGCGGGCTCTTGCGGTCGATACGGAGTTCCTTCAACAGCTCGGCAGAAGCGTTCATTGCGTTCCATCACAGGCGTTCGGGCGGAGTGGCCGGAAGGGCGACAGCAGCGGTTCCGGTGGCAAAGCGTGTGGCACAGCATGCAGGTGGCACGGGGCAGGATGGCAGTGACAGCTGTCACCCGATGTAGCTGACGGCGGCCACTGCGAAACGTGACCGGGGCGGCACAGGATGGCAACGTCCCCGCTACCGGTACCGCACCCATGGATCCGACCGCATCTCCCACTACGGCCCCGCTGGCCCGCCTGCACCAGGTGCAGGTGCATTACGCCGGCCATGCCGCCCTGCAGGGCATCGACCTGCAGGTGCGTGCCGGCCAGGTCCTGGCCCTGCTGGGCCGCAACGGTGCTGGCAAGAGTACCGCGATCAGCGTGCTGCTGGGCCTGCGCCGCGCCGATGCCGGGCAGGTCGAACTGCTTGGTGGTGATCCGCAGCAGCGCGCCAGCCGCGTGGGGCTGGGCGTGATGCTGCAGAGCACCAGCCTGCCGCCGATGCTGCAGGTGGATGAACTGGTGGCGCAGGCCAGCGCCTGCTATCCCGATCCGATGCCGCTGGCCGAGGTCCTGCAGCGCGCCGGCCTGCAGGAGCTGGCCCGCCGCCGCTATGGGCAGCTGTCCGGTGGCCAGCAGCGCACGGTGCAGTTCGCCATCGCGCTGTGTGGGCGCCCGCGCGTGCTGTTCCTGGATGAGCCCACCACCGGCCTGGACATCCAGGCGCGGCAGGTGATGTGGCAGGCGATCCGGCAGCTGGTGGCCGAAGGCTGCGGCGTGCTGCTGACCACCCACTACCTGGAGGAAGCCGAAGCGCTGGCGCAGCAGGTGGTGGTGCTGGAACAGGGCCGCGTGCTGGCCGATGCGCCGCTGGCCGAGCTGCGCCTGGCCGACCGGCCGCGGCGCATCCGCTGCCGCAGCAGCGTGGCGGTGGAAGACGTGCAGCACTGGCCGGGCGTGCAGCAGGTGCAGCGCGACGGTGCGCACCTGCAGCTGCTGGCCAGCCCGGCCGAACCGGTGGTGGCGCGCCTGCTGGCTGCCGATGCGCAGCTGCAGGAACTGGAAGTACAGGGCGCGGCACTGGCCGACGCCTTCCTCGACATGACCCGGGAGGCCGCATGAACACCGTGACCCGTACCCTCGCTGCGCCGCGCGCGTCCATGCGTGCCGCCCTGCGCCCCTACATCGCCGAGCTGCAGGCCGAGCTGCGCCGGGCCTGGCGCACGCCGGCCTTCGCGGTGCCGTCGCTGCTGTTCCCGGTGCTGTTCTACCTGTTGTTCGGCGTGCTGCTGGGGCGTGGCCACGCGCCGCTGTATCTGCTGGCTACCTACTGCGTGTTCGGCGCGATGGCGCCGGCCCTGTTCGGCTTCGGCGTGCAGCTGGCACTGGACCGCGAAGGCGGCCTGCTGACCCTGAAGCGCGCGCTGCCGATGCCGGCGGCGGCACCGTTGCTGGCACGGCTGGCGATGGCGGTGATGTTCGCGCTGCTGGTGGCCGGCCTGCTGGTCACCGCGGCCAGTACCCTGGGTGGCGTGCATCTGCAGGTGCAGCAGATCCTGCAGCTGCTGGCCGTGGCCGCGCTGGCGGCCCCGCCGCTGTGCGCCATCGGCCTGCTGATCGGCAGCCATGTCAGTGCCAGCGCGGCACCGGCGATGGTCAACCTGGTGTACCTGCCGCTGGCCCTGCTCTCGGGCCTGTGGCTGCCGCTGTCGGCGCTGCCGAAGCTGTTCTCGACGATGGCGCCGCTGTGGCCGACCTGGCACCTGGCGCAGCTGGCGTTGCCGGTGGTCGGGCTGCCCGCGGCAGGCAGCCTCGCCGGGCATCTGCTGGTGCTGCTGGGCGTGACCGTGGTGGCATTGCTGCTGGCGCGTCGCCGCCTGCGCCGGGTCGGCTGAACTGGCATGATCGGCAGCGAACGTCCCCGCCTGGATCCGCCCGTGTCGTCGAGCTGGCTTGCCTCCCTGCTGCGCCCCGCGCCGGATTCGGCCGTGGCCGACCAGTTGCGGCGCGGCAAATCACCGTGGAGCGGGGCGATCCACCTGCTGTGGTCGGTGTGGATCTTCCTGACGCCCGCGCTGGGCAATGGCTTCACCCTGCGCTGGTTGTTCCTCACCCTGGCCAGCTATCCGCTGTTCCTGTTCCTGTATGCACGGGTGATGCTGGCGCCGCGCCACCACGGCCCGCGCTATGCACTGGCGATGGTCGCGCTGTCGCTGGTGCTGCTGCCCTGGTACCCGTCCGGCCTGAGCTACTTCGTGTTCGGCTGCGTGCTGATGCGCATGAGCGGGCGCAGCGGCTGGTGGATGTACCTGCTGCAGCTGACCGGGTTGAACATCGTGTTCTGCTCGGCCGCGCTGTACTTCGGCTACCCATGGCAGGCGCTGGTGTGGATGCCGGCGGTGTCCTTCATCGTCGGCCTGGTGGTGAACGTGGAGGCGTTGAGCCAGCAGCGCGACGTGGCCCTGCAGCTGTCGCAGGAGGAAGTGCGGCGGCTGGCGACCACCGCCGAGCGCGAGCGCATCGGCCGCGACCTGCACGATCTGCTCGGCCACACGCTGTCGCTGATCACGTTGAAGCTGGAACTGGCGCGCAAGCTGTACGACCGCGATGACGCGCGTGCGCGGCAGGAGATCGGCGAGGCCGAGGCCATCGCCCGCGAGGCACTGGCGCAGGTGCGCAGCGCGGTCACCGGCATCCGCGCCAGCGATCTGGCCGGCGAGCTGGCCTCGGCGCGGCTGCTGCTGGAATGCCAGCAGGTGCACCTGCACTACACGGTGCCGCCACCGATGCCGGTGGAGGTGGAGCGCGGCTTGGCCCTGGTGCTGCGCGAGGCGGCCACCAATATCGTGCGCCATGCGCAGGCGACCCAGGCGCGGGTGGAATTCATGCAGGAAGGACGGCAGCTGGTGATGCAGATACGCGATGACGGACGGGGCGGCCTGCAGGCCGAAGGCAATGGCCTGTGCGGCATGCGCGAGCGCGTGGCCGCGCTGGGTGGCCAGCTGCAGCTGCAGTCGGGCAGGGGCGAGGGCACCGTGTTGAGCGTGCGCGTGCCGCTGGCAGCGGCCACCACGCCGGTCCCGCCGGCCTCGCTGGCACAGGACGGTGCGGCATGATCCGCATCCTGCTGGCCGAGGACCAGGCCATGGTGCGCGGCGCGCTGTCGGCGCTGCTGGGCCTGGAGCCGGACATCGAGGTGCTGGGCAGTGCCGCCGACGGCGAAACCGCCTGGCGCATGCTGCAGCAGCTGCAGCCGGACATCCTGGTGACCGACATCGAGATGCCCGGCCTGACCGGTCTCGAGCTGGCCCAGCGCATCGCCCGCCACGAACTGCCGATCAAGGTCGTCATCGTGACCACCTTCGCCCGCGCCGGTTTCCTGCGCCGCGCGCTGGAAGCGGGGGTGCTGGGTTATCTGTTGAAGGATGCGCCGGCGGAGAACCTGGCCGAAGCGCTGCGCAAGGTGCAGCAGGGCATCCGCGCGATCGACCCGCAGCTGGCGATGGACGCGTGGTCGCAGGCCGATCCACTGACCGATCGCGAGCGCCGCGTGCTGCGCCTGGCAGGCGAGGGCCGCACGGCCAGCGAGATCGCCGAGCAGCTGGGGCTGTCGCACGGCACGGTGCGCAATTACCTGTCCGAGTGCATCGGCAAGCTGGGCGTGGCCAACCGCATCGAGGCGTACCGGCTGGCGCGGCAGAAGGGCTGGTTGTAGCGCCGGGCCATGCCCGGCGAGCGAAGCGGCCGCCTTTGACCTTTGCCTGCACGTGCGACGAAACGATCCGCCGGGCGTGGCCCGGCGCTACCGATCCGAGGCCCTGCTCAATTCTTCCCGCGCGCCATCGCCTGGAACACGCCATCGCGGCGCACCCACAGGTGGAACAGCGCCGCGCCCACGTGCATCAGCACCGTGGCGAACAACACATACGCCAGCAGGCTGTGCGCGTTGCGCAGGGCGGCATACAGCGCCGGGGTGTGCGGCACGATCGGCGGCAGGTGCAGGCCGCCCCACAGGGTGATCGGGTAGCCGCCGGCCGACAGCATCGCCCAGCCGATCAGCGGCATCGCCAGCATCAGCCCGTACAGCATCCAGTGCGATGCCTTCGCCGCCAGCGCCTGCCACGCCGGCAGGTCGGCCGGCAGCGGTGGCGGGCGGTGGCGCAGGCGGTTGTACAGCCGCAGCAGCATCAGCACGAGGATGGCGATGCCCAGCGGGCGGTGCAGGTCGATCAGCATCGGCCGCAGGTGCAGCGAGGCGACCATGGTCACGCCGACGAACAGCATGGCCAGGATCATCACCGCCATGGTCCAGTGCAGGATGCGCGCGAGCAGGTTGAAGTGGCCGTTGCCGGTACTCATCGTGCGGCCTCCTTCTTCGGTTGTTCGACGTTGCCGGCAGCGCGTTCGCGTTCGCGGCGGTTGAAGGACTGCGAGTACACGGCCGAGCGTGCGGCCAGGATCGGGTCGTCACTGCCGCGCACGCCGCTGGGCAGGATCAACGGGTCGAAGTTGATCTGGCCGCAGGCGCCTTCCTCCTGCGGCTGCATGCGGTCCAGGCTGAGCACGCCGGCCACCACCTGCTCGCGCGAGTCCGGCCACGGCGTCGACGGATCGTTGATGGCATCGCCGGGCGCGGCGGTGCTGACCACCAGGTTCCACTGCACCGGGCCCTTGGCCAGGCGCTGCTGCAGTTCCTGGCTGAGGAAATCGACGCTGGCCTGCTTGCGCGTCTCCGCATCCATCTCCACCACCGGCGCCAGCGGCTGCCAGCGCCAGCGCACCGCGCGCTTCTGTCCCTGCGCGTTGGTGAACCAGAAACTGTTGACGCTGTTGTAGGTGGTATCGGCCCAGCTGCTGGTCCACGGCGCGGTCTTCGCCCATTGCTGGAAGGCCTGCGCGCTGGGGTATTTGGCCAGCACGGCGGCCATCTTCTGCGGGTCGGGCTTGCCGGTGGCCGGGTCGGGAATGGAGGCGCGGGTCTGCTCGTAGACGGCCTCGGCGTCGGGCACGGCGAAGAACGGGAAGCTGTTCATCGCCATGCGCCATTCCTGGCCATCGTCGCTGACCATCTGCACGGCCATGCTGCGCACGCGCGCGGTGTTGTCGGCGCCGTACGGGTCGCCGCCACCGATCGACAGGCGGCCCATCACCGGCACGCGCGCCTGCGAGAACACCCGCGCGCTGGACAGGGTGGGCGCCTGCGCGCTGGGTTCGAACCAGCCGCTCACGCAGATGCCCTTGCTGTGCGCACGGCGGAAGCCCGGATGGGCAGGGCCGGTGGCTTCGATGGTGTCGGTGAAGCGCTGCGCGGTGAGGCGGTTGCCGATCCAGCCGGCCAGCCAGGCGAAGGCCAGCGCCGCGCCGCCCAAGATCAGGGCGATCAGGGCGATCCAGGGCAACGGGGAATGCGTGCGCGGTGCGCCGGGCGTCTGGCCGGCGCGGGTGTAGCGGAAGAGCGACATGGTCGGGTTCCTGCCTTCACGGATCGTGTGGGTGGTCGACCCGCACATCCTCGCAGAACCCGGCCGGGGCCGAAATTCAATTTTTCGTCAGATTTGCCAGCCCCGTCGGGGGCAGCGGTAGAGTCGACCGTTGGTCGACTGCTCTCCGATCGGCCGTGGAGAATCCCGCGCTGCGCGCGATAGTCGACTGACAGTCGACTCTACCGTGGAGCGCGCAGGCTCAGGCGTAACGCGCCTTCAGCATCGCCCAGGCCGAACGCAGGGCCAGGGCTTCGCCACCGGCCGGACGGCCCGGGCGCTCGCCGTCGTTCCAGGCGTACACGTCCAGGTGCGCCCAGCGCTGGTCGTTTTCCAGGAAACGCTCCAGGTACAGCGCGGCGGTCACCGAGCCGGCCATGCGCGAGCCGGCATTGGCCAGGTCGGCCACGCCGCTGCTCAGGTAACGCAGGTACGGGCGCCACAGCGGCATGCGCCACACCGGGTCGCGGGTTTCATCGCCGGCCTGCAGCCACTGCTGGGCCACGGTGTCGTCGTTGCTGAACAGGGCCGGCAGGTCCGGGCCCAGCGCAATGCGGGCGGCACCGGTCAGGGTGGCGAAGTCCAGCACCAGGTCGGGCTTCTGCTCGCCGGCGAAGGTCAGCGCGTCGCACAGGACCAGGCGGCCTTCGGCGTCGGTGTTGTCGATCTCGACGCTCAGTCCCTTGCGCGTGGCGATGATCTCGCCCGGGCGGAAGGCATCGGGGCCGATTGCATTTTCCACCGCCGAAATCAGCAGGGTCAGGCGCACCGGCAGCTGCTGGGCCATCACCAGCCCGGCCAGGGCCAGCGCATGGGCGGCACCGCCCATGTCCTTCTTCATGTTGCGCATGCCGTCGGCCGGCTTGATGTCCAGGCCGCCGGTATCGAAGCACACGCCCTTGCCGACCAGCGCCAGCGCCGGGTCGCTGTCCTTGCCCCAGCGCAACACGATCAGGCGCGGTGCACGGTGCGAGGCACGGCCCACCGCGTGGATGGCCGGGAAGTTCTGCTTCAGCAGTTCGTCGCCGGTGATCGCTTCGACCTGCGCACCGTGGGCGTCAGCCAGCGCACGCGCGGCGTCTTCCAGCTGCTGCGGGCCCATGTCTTCGGTCGGGGTGTTGACCCAGTCGCGCACGCGCAGGCTGGCGGCGATCAGGTCGGCCACTTCCGCCGGCGGGCTGGCCAGCAGCTGTGCCGGTGCACGGTTGCGCTTGCGGTAACGGTCGAAGCGGTAGCTGCCCAGGCCCCAGCCCAGCTGCAGCAGCGCCTGTTCGGCGGCCGGCAGCTCGGTGGCCAGCTGCCACACGCTGCCTTCGGGCAGGGCGTGCGGGGCATGCGCATAGGCGTACGCATCGGCACGGTCGCCGACCCCGATCACCGCACCGGCCAGGCCGTCCGCGCCCGGCAGCAGGGCCACGCTGTGGCCGGCGGCGGTGAAGCCCTGTGCGTCCAGCCATGCCTGCTGGGCGGCCGGCTGCGCGGCCTTCCAGCTGGCGTACTGCTCGCGGTCCAGCACGTGCAGCGGCAGTGCGGCGGTGGCGGTGGCGGTGAAGCCGGTGATCTCGCTCATGCGTCAGTTACTCCGGTGTTCGTCGGCGGCATCGAGGTTGGCGTCCAACCAGTCGGCCAGGCCGGTAAGGGTGTCGAACTGCAGGTCCGGCTGCAGCTGCGGATGGGTCCAGGTGGCAGCGTCGCGGTTGATCCAGCAGCCGCGCAGGCCGGCGGTGATCGCCCCGGCCACGTCCATCTCGATATGGTCGCCCACGTGCAGCACCTGCGCCGGCGCCACGCCCAGGCGGTCGCAGGCGGCATGGAAGATGCTGGGCTCCGGCTTGGCCGCGCCATGTTCGCGCGCGCCCAGCTGGAAGGCGAAAAGATGCGACAGGCCGATCCGTTCCAGGTCGGCGTTGCCGTTGCTCAGCGCCGCCACCGGTACCCGCGCGGCGATGCGCGCCAGGGCCTCCAGTGCGTCGGGGTAGCATTCGACCTGGTTGCGCGCGGCATAGAACACTTCGTAGGCCGGCTCCAGCAGGTCCAGGCTGGCGCCGCTGTTCTGCAGTGCCTCCTGGATCGTCAGCCGGCGCAGCGCGCTCAGGTCGAAGTGCAGCTGCGGGTTGTCGCGGAAGGAGCGCTCGCGCAGTTCGCGCATCGCCGCCACCGGGTACATGGCAGCGGTGGCGGGGCTGTGCTCGCACATCCATTCGTGCAGGACCACGTCGATGCGGGCGCCGATCGGCGCGAACGGCCACAGCGTGTCGTCGAGGTCGAGGGTGATGGCTTGGACTGGAAATTTCACCTGGCCATTCTACGCCTGCCCGCCGGGGCTTTCATTCCAGCAGCCGCGCCCAGCCCTGCATGCCCTCCAGGCGCGCCAGCACCAGCTTGATGCAGACCAGCAGCGGTACCGACAGCAGCAGGCCGACCATGCCCCACGCCCAGCCGAACACCATCAGGGCCAGGATCAGCACCAGCGGCGACAGCTTCATCTGCCGGCCCAGTACGATCGGGGTCACCAGCTGCCCTTCCAGCGTATGCAGGCCCAGGTAGGCGGCGGCCGGCAGCAGGGCCTGCAGCGGATCGCGGAACTCGACGAAGCCCATCAGCAGCATCGTCGCCACGCCGATCAGCGGGCCCACGTACGGCGCGAAATTCAGCAGCGCGGCCACCGTGCCCCACAGCAGCGCCTCCTGCAGGCCGATGCCGAGCAGCATCAGCACGCCGGCAAACACCAGCCCCACCAGCGTGTTGATGACGCTGATGGTGAGCACGTAACGGGAGACCTCGCGTTCGATCGAACGCAGGATGTCGGTGGTGAAGCGCTGCTGCTGGCGGTTGGGGAACAGGGCGATGGCCGCGCGCTGCAGGCTCTCGCCATAGATCATGAAGAACAGGGTGAGCAGCACCACCGCCAGCACCGAGGCGGCCAGCTTCGGTGCCCGGGTCAGTACACGATAAGGGTCGTCCAGCTGCGTGCGGATGACCTGGATCCTGCGGCTGCTCTCGCCACCGGCGACGCGCGCGAAGTTTTCCGCCGCCTGGTTGGCCTGCTGCACCGGCTTGGTCAGGTCCTGCACCTGGCGGGCGACCTTGCGCAGCTGCTGCGGTGCTTCCTGTGCCCAGTCCATCGCCGGGCCGATCAGCTGCACACCGAGCGAGGCGGTCACCCCCAGGCCGGTGCCGAGGATCAGCAGCGCACCGATCGCGCGCGGGATCCACAGCCGGCGCAGGAAGCGCAGGATCGGGTTGCCGACCAGGGCGAAGAACATCGCCAGCAGCACCGGCAGGATGATGTCCTGCGCGGCCCACAGGGTGAAGGCAACGGCCAGGGTGGCCAGCACCACCAGCGACATCGGCCCGCGCGGGCGCGAGGGCGGCGGCAGCGGTGTCTTGCTTTCCGGTTCGGGGGCTACAGGGGACAGCAGGGACTCGCTCATCGACGCACCGACCGGGAAGGGAGGCCCATTATCCGCCCGCCGCGATCAACGCGGCGGGTGTGTCGAGTCAACGTTCGGAGACGTCGGTAGCCGCTTCGGCCGGCTGCGGTTCGCGCAGTTCCGGTTCGGGGGCGGCTGCCGGTCGCGGGGCCGGGCGGGCAGCGGCCTGCGGGGCCATCTGCTCGGCGGCTTCATCGGCCTGGTCGGCAGCTTCATCCGCCGTATCGGCCGCGTGCGCGGCCATCGCGGCGGCAAATGCCGCCTGGCCGCTGGCAAACAGGTTGGATACCGAACCGATCATCTGCAGCCAGCGTGCGCCGTTGACCTTGCCCGGTACTTCCAGCTTGCCGGCAAGGAAACCGCCGGCCAGGCCGACGGTGATGATGCGCAGCGGCGACCAGCCCTGCCGCCAGACCTGGCTGAGCACGGTCCAGTTGTCCTCGGTTTCGGCCATGCGTACGGCCATCACCTGTTCGCAGCGCTTCACCCGCCGCTGCAGCGCGCCGAACTTCATGGCTTGCCCTCCGGAATCTGCACCTCGGCATCGGGGTCGTCTTCGCTGGGCTCGTCGAACAGGCCCAACTTCGACAACTGGCGCCGCGTGGCGTGCATGCCGGTGTGGTGGAAGAAGTAGGACACCCGCCAGATGGCGTAGCCGGTGACGGCCAGGCTGAGCAGCGAGGTGATCAGCAGGGCCTGCAGCCAGCTCAGGCCCCAGCTCTGCAGCAGGGCGATGAGGGTGGCGGCCATCAGCAGCCAGGCCGAGGCACCGAACACGATGCCGACCCCGGCCCAGGCCAGGGCGCGGCCGAATGCGCTGCGGGCCAGGGCGAAGTCGGCCGAAGCCAACCGCCGCAGCGAACGCAGCGAATGCTTCGCCGAATCGGCGGCGGCCTTACCGGCCGCGCCGACTTGGCGGATGCTCTCGTCCAGCGGCGGGGTGGCCGCCGGATCGGGTGCTTGCGTGGTCTCTTCGCTCACGCCGCAGCTTACTTGTCGCTGCTGCTGGCCAGCTTGGCGATCAGCCAGCCGGCGGCGAAGGCCACGCCGAACGACGCCAGCGGACGCTCACGGATCAGCTCGGCGGCGCTGTCGACCAGGTCCTTGCCCTTGTCCATCAGTGCGTCGACCTGTTCCTTGGCAGCGGCACCACCGAATTCGGCGGCGGCCAGGCCGGACAGCGCGCTGTCGGACAGTTCGGCCTTGACGTTGGCCTTGCCGATGCGCAGTTCGTCGGTCGCAGCACCGGAAGCGCCCTTGATCGCACCGCCGGCAGCACTGGCGGCCTGCTTCAGGTGGGAACCGGCTTCACCCAGGTGTTCCTTCAGGTTCTCGGTATTGGTGGGGCTCATCGAATCACTCCTGTTGCGATGGGGGGACGAACGAAGGGTTCGGCCGATGGGGCGTACAGCAATAGCATCGGCCGGGTATAGGGGGTGTTACGGCGGGGCGATCAGCGCATCACCAGCTGGCCCTGCTGCTGGCCATTGTTGCGCAGGATGCGCAGCACCAGGTTGGCCGGGCGCTGCTGGAAGTTGGCACGCCAGCTGGCCAGGTCGGCGAATTCGCCCACCGTGGCCTCGCTGATGATGTCACCCTGCTGCAGGCCGTTGCTGGCCGCGCGGCTGCCGCGCTTGACCTCGCTGACCAGCACGCCGCCCACGCCGGACTGGCGCAGCGACTCGGGCAGGTCGGTGAAGGTGGCGCCGGTCAGGCGCGGGTCCAGGCTGTCGCCGGTCACCGAGCGTGCCTGTTCCTTCAGCGTGGCCTTGACCTGCACCGCCTTGCCTTCGCGGCGCACATCCAGCGCCAGCACGCTGCCGACCGCCGCCAGGCCTTCGACGTTGTGCAGGGCTTCGGCGCTGTCCACGCGCTGGCCGTTGGCCGACACCACCACGTCGCCCGGCTTCAGCCCGGCGGCAGCGGCGGCCGAACCGGCCAGCACGCGGGTGATCAGCGCACCGCGCGTTTCACCCAGGCCCAGGCCCTGCGCGATCTGCGCACTCAGGTTCTGCGCTTCCACGCCCAGCGTGCCGCGCACCACCACGCCATGCTTGACCAGCTGGTCGACCACGCTGCGCGCCAGGTTGGAAGGGATGGCCAGGCCCAGGCCGATGTTGCCGGCCATGCTGCCCTGCGGATTGAAGCTGGCGGTGTTGATGCCGACCAGCTGGCCCTGCAGGTTGACCAGCGCGCCGCCGGAATTGCCCGGGTTGATCGACGCATCGGTCTGGATGAAGTTCTGGTAGCCGAGCCCGCGGATGCCGGTGCGGCCCACCGCCGAGACGATGCCCGAGGTCACCGTCTGGCTGAAACCGAACGGGTTGCCGATGGCCACGACGAAGTCGCCCACCCGCAGTTGGTCGCTGTTGCCGAGCTTGATGTCGGTGAGGTTCTGCGCCGGGATGCGGATCAGGGCGATGTCGGTATCGCGGTCCGAGCCGAGGAACTCGGCCTTCACCGTGCGCCCGTCGGCCAGGGTCACCTGCACGTCGTCGGCGTTGTCGATGACGTGGTGGTTGGTCAGCACCAGGCCTTCGCTGGCGTCGATGATGACGCCCGAACCGAGCGATTCATTGATGCGTTCCTGCGGCACGTCGGGGAACAGGCGGCGGAAGAACGGGTCGTTGAAGAACGGATTGCGGACCCGCACCACCTGCTTGGTGTTGACGCTGACCACGGCCGGCATGGCCTTTTCCAGCATCGGTGCCAGCGACGGCACGGCCTGCCCGGCCACCGCCGCCGGCAACGCGGCACTGGTCGGCAGCGCGGCCGGCAGCGGCGCCGCATCGGCGCGGTTGTCCAGGTGGGCGTTGATGCCGGTGGCGACGAAGCCGCCGAAGGCAGCAGCGATTGCGAGCGTGAGCAGGGTGGGAAGCGGTCGCATGGGAGTCGGTTCGCAGGCAGTGGAGTGGGGCCGTAGGGCTATACGGTAGAACAAGCTGAATGAGTGTGTCGCGGTCCGGATAAATGGCCCATGAAAAAACACCGGCTCGCGACGCGCATGTCGATCCTGCAGGCGTGCCTCCGCCGCGTGCCGACACGTTCCGATACTTGCGCAGTTCGGCGCATCCTGGTGTTGCGATGCCGCTTGGCACGCAGCTTGTTGGTCTGCGATGCGCCGTGGCCTGCAGGCGGGCTGCGAACACACGCCGATCATCGCGTAACACTTAAATAAAGGGGTTTTCTGAATGCAGCTCGGTCCGGTGCTGGTGTTCGCCTACACCAGGTTCGTCGCATCCGGTGCGATTGAATATGTGCGCCCCGTTCCACGATGGACAATGTCGGTATAGCATCGCCCCGTTTTGACAATCCAGGCCCCCAGGAGGGCAACATGAGCAACGGTAATGGTGTGTCGGTCGTGACCGACGCCGTCGAGAACGTTAAAGAAACCGCCGCCAACGTTGGCGAGACCATCGCCCACGCCGCCGAAGACGCCGTGAAGTCGGTCAAGAAGACCGTCAAGCGCGCCACCAAGGCTGCCGGTACCCGCGTTGCCAAGGCCAAGAAGGCTGTGGCCAAGGTCGAGAAGACCGTTGCCAAGAAGGCTGACAAGGCTGCCAAGTCGGTCGGCAAGACCGTCGCCAAGGCGAAGCAGAAGCTGGAAGCAGCCAAGAAGAACGCCAAGGCCGAAGCCGCTGCCCTGAAGAAGGAAGTGGCCAAGAAGAAGGCTGCTGCCGGCAAGGCCGTGACCAAGAAGGCCGCTGCGGCCAAGAAGACCACCAAGGCCGCCACCAAGGCTGCCGGCAAGAAGGTCGCCACCGTGAAGAAGGCCGCCACCAAGAAGGCTGCCGTCGCCAAGAAGACCGTTGCCAAGAAGACCGCGGCCGCCAAGAAGGTTGTCGGCAAGAAGGTCGCCACCGCCAAGAAGGCCGTGGCCAAGAAGACCGTCGCTGCCAAGAAGGTCGCCGGCAAGAAGGCCGTGGCTGCGAAGAAGGTTGTCGGCAAGAAGGTTGCCGCCACCAAGAAGGTCGCCACCAAGAAGACCGCCGCTGCCAAGAAGGTCGTCGGCAAGAAGGTTGCAGCCACCAAGAAGGTTGCCACCAAGAAGACCGCTGCTGCCAAGAAGGTTGTCGGCAAGAAGGTCGCCGTCGCCAAGAAGGCTGCGCCGCTGAAGAAGGTTGCCGCGAAGAAGGTTGCCGCCAAGAAGGCACCGGCCAAGAAGGTCGTCGCCAAGAAGGCCGCTGCCAAGAAGGCTCCGGCCAAGGCCGTGCGCAAGGTCGCCAAGCGCAAGTAATCGCGCGGTGACAGAAGGCCCTTCCGCCCCCCGGGCGGAGGGCCTTTCGCATTTCAGGGGCACGCTTTGCGGCAAGATGCAGGTTCCTCCCGCTGGAGCCCCGGGCATGCGCGGTATCGATTTCAGTTCCTGGCAGGGCGTGCTCTCCACCCTGGCCGGCCTGGTCCTCATCACCCTGCTGGGCGTGGGCATCCGCCTGCTGGTGATGCAGACCCTGCAGCAGCGCCGCGAGCGCGAGAACCGGCAGATCAACGAACGCCTGCGCACGCTGATGGCGGCCTACAAGACCCTGGGCGGTTCGTTCACCGGTGAGCTGGGCGTGGACCCCACCCATCGCCGTGACCTGCGCCAGCGCGAAGCCGAACACGGCATCGTCGAGCCCGGCTCGGACCGCGCCCGGCGCATCCGCGATGCCGTGGAAGCGGCCCTGTCGGACATCCTCCTGCTGGGCACCGACGAACAGGTGCGCCTGGCGGCGCGCGCGGCCGAAGAACTGGCACAGGGCCGACCGGTGCACACCCACGAACTGGTGGTGTCGCTGCGTGACTTCGTGCGCGAAGCCCTCGACCTCGCACCCATCCCAAGCGATCTGCGCATTCCGCCGCAGGGGCCGACCCGGCCCGGTGGCAGCGGAGGTGGCAGCGGCAAAGCGCGCAACGACGGCGATGCCAAGGGCGGCCGCGGCGGCGGTGGAGGGGGCATGGGCGGCGGCATGGGCGGCCTGGGCCTGGGTGCCGGCGCCGCGCTGGGCGCCGGCCATGCAGTGGGCAGTGAGGACACGGACGCGCGCTGAGCGCGCGCGCCCGGCCCGGGCCATCGGTACTCAGGCGGTCAGTTCGTAGATCGGAACGAAGCCGCCGTAGATCATCCGCGCACCGTCGAACGGCATCGGATTCTGCGCCGGGTCCAGCCGCGGGTCTTCCATCATCTTTTTCATGCCGGCATCGCGGGTGGCCTTGTCCGGCCACTCGATCCACGAGAACACCACCGTTTCATCCGCCGTGGCCTTCACCGCGCCGAAGAAGTCGGTGGTCTTTCCGTGCGGCACGTCATCGCCCCAGCACTCGACCACGCGCAGGGCACCGTATTCGATGAACACCACGTCGCCGCTGCGCGCGTGGGCGAGGAATTTTTCCTTGTTGGCGGTGGGCACCGCCAGGACGAAACCATCGATGTAACTCATCGCTTGCCTCCGAGGTGGGCCGTGCCACATGCACGGCCTTCAATGACCCGACGAACCGGCGTGGGGGAAATCGACAACGGTGCAGTGAATACGCGGTGATCACGCCAGAGCTGCGTTCGCGACCGCGCGCGTATGCCTGAAAGTGCCTGAATCAAGCCAAAAAATTCAGCAATGCGAAGGTCGTTGTTTTCAGGGAGCGTTGTGGCGAATAACGGAGAATTTACATTCCCGATGCGATGGCGCCCTGGCGCTGCTGCACAACATAAGAAAGTAAAGGTGTCCCCCATGAAGAATTCGCTGATTGCCCTGGCGCTGGCCGCTGCCCTGCCGTTCACTGCCTCGGCCGCCGAGAACCTGTCCTACAACTACGCTGAAGCCGATTACGCCAAGACCGACGTTGATGGCGTCAAGGCCGACGGTTGGGGCGTCAAGGGCTCCTACGGCTTCCTGCCGAACTTCCATGCCTTCGGTGAGTACAGCCGCCAGGAAATCGACCACACCAACCTGAAGGTTGACCAGTGGAAGATCGGTGCCGGCTACAACGTCGAAATCGCCCCGTCGAGCGACTTCGTCGCCCGCGTCGCCTACCAGAAGTTCGACCCGAAGCACGGTCTGGACTTCAACGGCTACAGCGCTGAAGCCGGCATCCGCACCGCCTTCGGTCCGCACGCCGAAGTCTACGGCCTGGTCGGTTACGAAGACTATTCGAAGAAGCACGGCGTCAACCCGGACGGCGAGTGGTACGGCCGCCTGGGCGGTCAGGTCAAGCTGAACCAGAATTGGGGCCTGAACGGCGAGCTGAAGATGAACCGCCACGGCGACAAGGAATACACCGTCGGCCCGCGCTTCAGCTGGTAAACTGCAGCGCAGCGCGTTCGCGCGCTGAACGTGGAACAACAGGCCCGGCACTGCCGGGCCTGTCGCGTTCTGACAAACCGGAACGCAGGGTGACTGCGCAGGATGTCGTTTGCTGCATTGCAAGAAATTGGATTCCGCTGCTGCCAGAGCAGTCCCAGGATGACAGTCCTGTCCAACAGGGCTTGCCGAGATGCCACCTGCGCTTTCTCCCCTGCTTCCCGATCGGCCGCGCCGGTTGGCGTTGCTGGATCCGCACCCGGTCCTGCGGTTGGGCCTGGAAGTGCTGTTGAGCCAGCACAGCGGCGTGCAGGTCTGTGCCAGCTTCGCCGACGAAGCGCCCCTGCTCGAACTGCTGCAGCAGGACCCGCACGCGGTGGATCTGCTGGTGATCGATGCGTTGCCGCTGGGTGACCTCGGCGATGGCCTGGCCCTGCTGCGCGAACTGACGCAGCGCTGGCCGCGCCTGCCGGTACTGGTGCTGTCGGCCCACTGCAATGCCAGCACGGTGGCCACGGCCATGCAGGCCGGTGCGCGCGGCTTCCTGTCCAAGGCGACGTCGCCGGACATGCTGCTGCGCGCGCTGGATACGGTGTCCCGCGGTGGCCGCTTCGTGCCGCCGGAACTGCGCACGCAGCTCAATCGTTCGCGCACGCGGCGCACCCCGGCGCTGGCGCTGACGCCGCTCAGCCGGCGTGAACGCGAAGTCCTGCGGCTGGTGCTGCAGGGCTGCAGCACCGGTGAAGTGGCGCGCCGCTTCCAGCGCTCGGCGAGCACCATCAGCACGCAGAAGAAAGCCGCCTACCAGAAGCTGGGCATCCACAGCGATGGCGAGCTGTTCCGCATCCGCCATCTGCTTGAGTGCGGGTGACGCAGGGGTTTACTCGCCCTGGTACTGCTTCTCTTCCACCAGCGCCGAGCCGGCCACGCGGTTGATCTCGTTCTTCACCACGATGCGCTCGCCATTGGTGCCGTAGACGCCGCGCGCCAGCTGGATGAACGCATCATCGAAGACCTGGGCTGCTTCCTTGTCGCGCAGCTGGTCCTGGATGTCCCACATGCGTTCGTTGATGGCCTTGAGCTGGGTGCGCAGCGCGCCAAGCGCCGGCTGCGCCTGCAGCTGCTGCTGCAGCAACGGCAGCAGGCCGTCCAGTTCGGTGCGTACGTTGGCCAGCTTGGCGGCATCGTCGATGCGCTCGGCCTTGATCTCGAGGATGGTGATCTTGTCGATCAGCTCGCCGATCGATACCGGGGTCAGGATGGCGTCCACGCAGGGCTCCTTTTAACAGGGCGCCATGATACCCCGGCAACCGTCGAGCCCCTTCGCTTTCGTCGGGCCCGTGTGCTTTACGTCGAATTTGCGCGAACCCTGGCGCTGCGCCATCGATCCGTTACGGCCCCGGCGCCGACACTGCCGTCCCGGCGGCACGACCGCCTTCGACGAGGAATACCACGCAGTGGACAGCAAGGGGATGAGCGCGGCCGTGGCCGCACTGGTGGCCGGCCTGCTCGGCATCGGCAGCGCGCAGGCGCAGGTGCAGGCCAGCGGCAACATGGCGGTGACCAGCGATTACGTGTGGCGCGGCAGCTCGCAGACCGGTGGCGACCCGGCGGTGCAGGCCGGGGCGAAGCTGGCGCTGCCATCGGGCCTGTATGCCAGCGTGTGGGGGTCGAACGTATCGTTCACCCCGGACATCGGTGCGCGCAGTGAATTCGATCTGGTGGCCGGCTGGTCCGGTGCCGTGGCGCAGGACTGGAGCCTGGATGCCAACGTCACCCGCTACCTGTACCCGGGCAGCGGCCGCGCGCTGGACTGGACCGAACTGGGTGCCACCCTCAGCTGGAAGCAGCGGGCGTGGCTGCAGCTGGCCCATTCCAGCGATGCCCTGGCCGGTGGCCATCGCGGCACCTATGCGCAGCTCGGCGGACGCCTGCCCTTGAACGAACGCTTCCGCCTGGAAGCGGCGGTCGGCCACTACTGGCTGGCCGACGCCCAGGGCCCGGACTACCTGCATGGCCAGCTCAGCGCCATCGCCACGCTGGCGCCGGCGTGGGAGCTGCGTGCCACCGTGCACGACACCGACAATGCCGCGCGCCGGCTGTTCCCCGGCAATGCCGGCGGGCGCTGGGAGCTGGCCCTGCAGGGCAGCTTCTAGTTGGGCACCGCTGCCTGGCGTGCACGCCACGCGCCGGGCAGCCACAGCAGCAGGGCCAACACGCCCACCGCCGCGCCGGCCACGCACACGCCGGTCCAGCCGAAGTGCTGGTAGACCTGCGCCGACAGCAACGACCCCAGCGAACCGCCGATGAAGTAGCCGGTCATGTAGCCGGCGTTGAGGCGGTTGCGTGCCGCCGGCTGCAGCGCATAGATCAGGTTCTGGTTGCTCACGTGCAGCAGCTGCGCGGCCAGGTCCAGCACCACCACGCCCACCAGCAGGGCCAGCAGCGAATGTGCCGACAGGCCCAGCGGCAGCCAGGACAGCAGCAGCATCACCAGCGCGATGGCGGTCGCGCGGCCGGTCTGGCCACGGTCGGACATGCGCCCGGCCAGCCCCGCCGCCAGGGTGCCGGCGGCACCAACCAGGCCGAACAGGCCGATGGTGGCGTCGCTGTATTCGTACGGCGGCTGTGCCAGCAGGAAGGCCAGCGGGGTCCAGAAGATGGCGAACATGGCGAAGCTGCACGCGCCCAGCAGGGTGCGCTGGCGCAGCACCGGCTCCTGCACGAACAGGGTGCCGATCGACCGCAGCAGGGCGAAATAGCCCAGGCCGGCGGTGTGGTGGAAGCGCGGCAGCCCGCGCTGCAGGGCCAGTGCGGTCAGCACCAGCACGGCGGCGGCGATGGCATAGACCAGGCGCCAGTCGCCCAGGCTGGACAGCAGGCCGGCCACGGTGCGTGCCAGCAGGATGCCCAGCAGCAGCCCGCTCATCAGCGTGCCGACCACGCGGCCGCGATGCTCCGGCGCGGCCAGGGTCGCGGCGAACGGCACCAGCACCTGCGCCACCACCGAGAACAGGCCGGTGATGGCCGTGCCCACCAGCAGCCAGGCCAGCGAGGGCGCACACGCGCTGATGACCAGCCCGCTGGCCGAGAGCAGGCTCATCACCACGATCAGGCGGCGGCGTTCGAACAGGTCACCCAGCGGCACCAGCAGGATCAGGCCGGCGGCGTAGCTCAGCTGGGCAGCGGTCACCACCATCCCGATCTGGCCGAACGGCACACCGAAGGCATCGGCGATGGTGTGCAGCAGTGGCTGCGCGTAGTAATTGCTGGCCACCGCCACGCCGGTGGCAACCGACATCAGCAGCACCTGCCAGCGGTGCAGGGGAGGGAGGGACGGGCTCACGGGGCATTCCAGAACGTGGGGAGCACAGTGTCCTCCTGCTGCAGTGATGATGGAAATGAATCATCATCATCCTTGGCATCTGAAATTCAGATGGACGCCCGAGGCAGACCGCATGAACCTCAAGCAGCTTGAATTCGCCGTGGCCCTGGCCGAGGAGGGCAACTTCACCCGTGCCGCCGCGCGCTGCCATGTGGTGCAGTCGGCGCTGAGCCACCAGATCGCACACCTGGAAGCAGAACTGGGCACGCCGCTGTTCGAACGCCTGCCGCGGCAGGTGCGGATCACGCCGGCCGGCGAGGCGCTGCTGGTGCATGCCCGGCAGGTACTGGTCAGCCTGCGCCACCTGCGCGCCGACGTGGCGGCGGTGATCGGCGAGGTGCGCGGCACGCTGGCGATCGGGCAGATCTCCTCGCTCACCGACATCGACGTAGTGGCCATCCTCGCCACCTTCCGCCAGGCCTACCCGCAGGTGGAATTCCAGCTGCGCGTGGACAAGAGTGAAACCCTGATCGCGCAGGTGCAGGCGCGTGAACTGGATGTCGCCCTGGTCGGGCTGGCACCGTCGGCCAGCCTGGATGGCGTCTGCCACCAGATGCTGCAGGAAGAGGATCTGGTGGCGGTGGTGGCGCCGACGCATCGGCTGGCCGGGCAGGCGCGGTTGCCGCTGGCCCTGCTGCAGGACGAGGCGCTGGTGGATTTCGCGCGCGGCACTGGCGCGCGCCGGCAGACCGACGATGCATTCGCCGCGGCGGGCCTGCCGCATCAGGTGCGTTTCGAGGTCAACCAGATGGAGCTGATCGAGCGCTTCGTCCGCCATGGCCTGGCGGTGGGCATCGTGCCGGTGCTGATCGCGCAGGGCTTCGAGGGGGTGGTGCGGATACCGCTGCAGCCCACCCCGACCCGGCGCGTGCACCTGGCCTGGCAACGCCTGCCCACGCCGGCGGCGCGGGCCTTCGTCGAGGCCGTGCTCAGCCGCGCACGCGCAGGCTCAGGCCCTTGAGGAAGTTGCGCAGCATCTGGTCCAGGCAGCGCCGGTAATTGGTGTGGCCGGGCTGGCGGAACAGCGCGCCGAGCTCGGACTTGGACACCTTGAAGCCGACGCTGGCGAAGATCTCCATCAGGTCAACGTCGCGCAGCTGGAAGGCCACGCGCAGCTTCTTCAGCACCAGGTTGTTGTCGATGCGGGTTTCCACCGCGCGCAGCGGCTGGCTTTCGTCGCGACCCCGCAGGTGCACGATCAGCCCATCCAGGAAGTGCGCCAGTGCGCCGTCGTTCATCGCTTCGAAGCCGGCCTCGTCGTCGCGCCGCAGCCAGGCCTTGACCTGCCCGCTATCGACCACGAAGGCGGGGTCGGCCATCTGGCACAGGGTCACCACGTGGTGGTCGCCCAGGTCCAGCGCGTAGCGCACGCTGCGCAGTACATCGTTGTTGATCATGGCCCATTGTACCGGCCCAGTGCGTGTCACCGGACTGTCATCCCGCCGTAGCAAAGTGTGCGCACTTCCGCTGAGACTTCGCCGATGCGCCGGTTCCTTCTGTCCGCCCTGCTGGTCGCCAGCAGCTTCGCCGCCGACGCCCAAGACCGCTTCGTGCCGGTCGAACAGCGCCTCAACGCGGCCCAGCTGGCCGAAGTGGGGCTGAGCCCGGCACAGCTGCAGGCACTGAACCGGGTGCTGCGCGAGGCAGAAAGCGCGGCGCCGGCGCCGGCAGCCGTGGCAGCCCAGCCGGCGGCACCTGTGCCCGCCAATGTTCCGGCCCCGGCCGCCATGCACCTGGGCCTGGAAGAAGGCCCGGTCACGGCTCGGGTGGTGGGCGATGTCGCCGGCTGGGAGCCGGGCACCGTCTTCACCCTCGACAATGGCCAGCAGTGGCAGGTGATGAAGGGCCAGATGAAGCTGCGCAAGACCCTGCAGGCGCCGCAGATCGAAGTGATTCCGGGCATCGCCGGGCGCTGGTTCCTGCAGGTGGACGAAGACCTGCCCAAGGCACGGGTGTTCCGCCTGCGCTGAACCCTGCCGGGGCCCGCGCCGGGGTCGGATCCCTTTGCCGCAGGCAAAGGGCTCTGACCCCAGCAAGGCCCCCAGCCCGGCCATCGCGGCCTGATCGGGCAACGCAGGCACCGGCCGACGGTGCCAGAATGGGGGGTCTGGTTCCCCACGGAGTTGTCTGCATGACCCGCACCGTCCTGATTACCGGCGCCACCTCCGGCTTCGGCGCCGCCGCCGTCCATCGCTTCGCCCAGGCCGGGTGGAAAGTGATCGCCACCGGCCGTCGTGGCGAACGCCTGCAGCCGCTGGTCGACCGCTATGGCAAGGACGTGGTGCACGCCGCCGTGTTCGACGTGCGCGACCCGGTGGCGATGGAAGCCGCGCTGCTGGCGCTGCCGCCGGCCTTCGGTGACATCGACCTGCTGGTGAACAACGCCGGCCTGGCCCAGGGCACCGCGCCGGCGCAGAGCGCCAAGCTGTCGGACTGGACCACCATGATCGACACCAATATCACCGCCCTGGTGACCCTGACCCATCGCCTGCTGCCGCTGCTGGTCGAGCGCAAGGGCGCGATCATCAACATCTCCTCGGTGGCTGGCGTGTACCCGTACCCGGGCGGCAATGCCTATGGCGGCACCAAGGCCTTCGTCAGCCAGTTCTCGCTGGGCCTGCGCTCGGACCTGCACGGTACCGGCGTGCGCGTGACCACGATCGAGCCGGGCATGGCCGAAACCGAATTCACCGTGGTCCGCACCCACGGCGACCAGGCCGCCTCGGACAAGCTCTACACCGGCGCCAACCCGATGACCGCCGAAGACATCGCCGAGCAGATCTTCTGGGTGGCCACGCTGCCGCCGCACCTGAACATCAATCGCCTCGAACTGATGCCGGTGAGCCAGTCGTTCGCCGGTTTCCAGGTCGCCCGCGAAGGCTGACCGGGGTCGCATCGCTTTTGTAGAGTCGAGCTTGCTCGACTGGCTTGCGAATGGCAGTCGAGCAAGCTCGACTCTACGAAGCACAAAAAAGCCGGGCATTGCCCGGCTTTTTTCATTCACATCCGCAACAACTTACTGCGCCTTGATCGCCATCGCCTGCAGCCCGGTGCCATCCAGCTTCTGCTTGGCTTCGGACAGCTCGCCGGCACTGCCGTAGGGCCCCATGCGCACGCGGTACACGGTCTTGCCGTTGATCTGCGCCGATTCCACCCGCGCGGCCAGGCCCATCATCGCCAGCTTGGCCTTGGTCGCCTCGGCATCGCCGGAAGCACCGAAGGCGCCGGCCTGCAGGATGTAGCGGGTGTTGTCGGGCGCTGCGGCCGGTGCCGCGGCAGCCGCCTGCGCAGCCTCCGCACGCGCGGCCGGCGTGGTCGCCGCCGTGCTGGTGGCCGCCGGTGCCGCCGTCGAAGCCGACGGCGTGGCTGCCGCCGGGCGTTCGCTCAGCGGTGCTGGCAGCGGGCGTGCCGTGCTGGTGGCCGGGGTGGTGCTGGCCACGCTGGTGGTCGCTGCCGGTGCTGCAGCAGCAGCCGCCGGAACCGGCTTGCCTTCCAGGGCCGCCTGCGCGCGCTGCGCCTCGGCCTTGGCCCGGCGCAGTTCCTCGGCACGCGTGCTGGCGGCCAGTTCGGCGTCGGACATCTCGACTTCCTTGCCCGGCAGCAGGGTGTAGAAGTCGTACTGGGTGGCCGCCGGCTTGGCCGGTTCAGCGGGCTTCGGCGTGGCCGGTGCTTCCGTCGGCTGGCTGCCGACATCGCTGTCGGCATCGGCAACCGGGGCCGGCTGCGCGTTCGGGTTCGGCTGCGGACCGGCGCGCAGGAAGCCATCGCCTTCGCCCTTGAACAGGTTCGGCGCCGCCAGGAACACCACTGCGGCAATGGCCACACCAGCGACCAGCCACACCCATCCGGGTGTGCCCTGGCTGCTGCTGTTGCGTCGTGCCTGGCTTTTGCCGCGTCGTGCTGCCATGTGTACTGCGTCTCCTGAAACTTACATTTTTTCCGGGGCGCTGACGCCCAGGAGGTCGAGGCCATTGGCCAGTACCTGGCGCGCGGCGCAGGCCAGGGTCAGCTTGGCATTGCGGTCGGTGGCGTCGTCCACCAGCACCGGCGTCCCGTGATACCACGTGTGGAAGGCGTGCGCCAATTCACGCAGGTACTGCGCCACCAGATGCGGTTCCAGCGCCACGCCAGCCGCTTCGACCACTTCCGGGTACCGCGAGATTTCGTTCATCAGCAGCAGCGAGGCGTCGTCGGCCAGGCGGCCGAGGTTGCCCAGGCCGTTGCCCTGGTCGTACACCAGGCCCTTCTCCTGCGCCTGGCGCAGCAGGCTGCAGACGCGGGCGTGCGCGTACTGCACGTAGAACACCGGGTTGTCGTTGCTCTGCTGGCGGGCCAGGTCGATGTCGAAGGTCAGCTGCGAATCGGGCTTGCGCGCGATCAGGAACCAGCGGGTGGCATCGCGGCCGGCTTCCTCGATCAGGTCGCGCAGGGTGAAGTAGCTGCCCGCACGCTTGGACAGCTTCACTTCCTCGCCGCCGCGCATGACGGTGACCATCTGGTGCAGCACGTATTCCGGCCAGCCCTGCGGGATGCCCACTTCCATCGCCTGCAGGCCGGCGCGCACGCGGGCCAGCGAACCGTGGTGGTCGGCGCCCAGCTCGGTGATCGCGCGCTCGTAGCCGCGCTGCCACTTGGACAGGTGGTAGGCCACGTCCGGCACGAAGTAGGTGAAGGTGCCGTCGGACTTGCGCATCACGCGGTCCTTGTCGTCACCGAAGTCGGTGCTGCGCAGCCACAGTGCGCCGCCTTCCTCGTAGGTGTGGCCCGAGGCCTGCAGCTTGGCGACCGCTTCGGCCACCTTGCCATCGGCATACAGCGAGCTTTCCAGGAAGTAGATGTCGAAGTCGACGCCGAACGCGGCCAGGTCCAGGTTCTGCTCGTTGCGCAGGTAGGCCACGGCGAAGCGGCGGATCGCGGTCATGTCGTCCGGATCCTTGGCGCCGACCACCATGGTGCCTTCCAGGTCGACGCTGGCGCCGGCCAGGTAGGCACGGGCAACGTCGGCGATGTACTCACCGCGGTAGCCGCCTTCCGGCCAGCCGTCCTGGTCCGGGGCGATGCCCTTGATGCGCGCCTGCACCGACAGCGCCAGGTTCTCGATCTGCACGCCGGCATCGTTGTAGTAGAACTCGCGCTTGGCGTTCCAGCCGTTGGCATCGAGCACGCGCGCCACGCAGTCGCCGATCGCCGCCGCGCGGCCATGGCCGACATGCAGCGGACCGGTCGGGTTGGCCGACACGTACTCCACGCCCACCGTGCGGCCATTGCCGGACAGGTTGCGGCCGTAGTCGTGGGCTTCCTTGATGACCGAGGCGGCTTCGCGCTGGTACGCGGCCGGGGCCAGGTGGAAGTTGATGAAGCCAGGGCCGGCGATCTCGACCTTGCTGACGTCCTCGCTGCGCGGCAGCGCTTCAACCAGCGCCTGGGCCAGTGCGCGCGGGTTGCTGCGCGCGGCCTTGGCCAGCAGCATGGCGGCATTGGTGGCGAAGTCGCCGTGGTCGCGGGTCTTCGGGCGCTCGACCACGAAGTCCGGCGGCAGGGAGTCGGCGGGCAGGGTGCCATTGGCGCGCAAGGCTTCGATGCCTTGGCTGATCAGGGCGCGGAGGAGATTTTTCACGAGGCCTGCTGTGAGAATGAGCGGCGGAATCGCCCATTTTAGCGCAGATGTCGGCGCGTACGCTGACCGGGGCCTGCCCATGTGAAGACGCGCGACCGCCGGCGGCCGCGCGTGTGGGGCCAGCGGGCTCAGCCGAACAGCCGCGGCTGGTGCTGCGGCAGCAGGCCGCGTTCAGCAAATGAAACCGGCCGCCCCTCGCCAATGATGAAGTGGTCCAGCAGGCGGATGTCGACCAGGGCCAGGGCCTGCTGCAGCTCCTCGGTGATCCGCGCATCGGCCCCGGACGGCTCGGGGTCGCCCGAGGGGTGGTTGTGGCTGAGGATCACCGCCGCCGCGTTGTGCAGCAGGGCCCGCCGCACCACCTCGCGGGGGTAGACCGGGGCGGTGTTGATGGTGCCGGCGAACAGTTCTTCGCAGGCGATCAGGCGGTGCCGGTTGTCCAGGAACAGCACCAGGAACAGTTCGCGCGCCTGGCCGCGCAGCCGGTGCTGCAGGTAGCGGCCGACCGCCAGCGGGTTGTCGCCCACGCTCTCGCCGTGGGTCAGTTCGGCAGCCAGATAGCGGTGGGCCAGCTCCAGGCCGGCCACCAGCGTGCAGCTGCGTGCCGGCCCCAACCCGGGCAGGCGGGCCAGCTTGGCGGCGGGGCGGTCCAGCAGCACCCGCAGCGGACCGTGGCTGCCGAGCAGGTCGCGCGCGGTCTGCACCGCATCGCGGCCGCCGAAGCCGGAGCCCAGGAACAGGGCCAGCAGTTCGGCATCGGACAGGGCGGTGGGCCCGCGCGTCAGCAGTTTCTCGCGGGGACGTTCCTCGGGTGGCCAGTCGTGGATGGGCATGGCCTCAAGCTTGGACGCTTGGCCCCACCAGCGGAATCAGGAAACCGGGATGAGAGGGGTCAGTCGATGCCTGACAGGCCGATCTGCAACAAATTTCATGGATCCACCGGCCGCCGTTCCTAGACTTCACTGGTGTGCCCAGGAGGCCTGATGAAGCAACTTTTCCTGACCCTCATCCTTTCAACCTCGATGCTGCCTTGTCCGGCCGGGGCAGGCGGCGCTGCTGCAACGTACGAGGAACTGCCCTCATTGGCCAGCGGCGACGTTGCCATCATGGCGGCAAGCTTCGATGGCGCCGTACTGGCGGGGACTGGCCGCCGCGGATGCTGCTTCTCGCAGGCATTCCGATGGTCCAGCCAGGAAGGCGACCGTTGGCTGGCACCGCGGAACGAAGCGGAAGACAGTTCGGCCTGGGCAATCAGCAGGGACGGTCAGATCATCCTGGTGGAGACCCGGATCTCGACCGCGATGCAGGTTCACCGCTGGCTGCCTGATGGCGCACTGGTTGCGGTTACCCCGATCGGTCAATCCCACCAAGGCAGGGACATGAACGCTGATGGGACAGTGATTGGTGGGGCGGAGCACCTCTATCACTCACCGGATGACGAGCGCCCGTACCTGTGGAGCGAGGCGGAAGGGTTTCGCATTCTTCCGGCGCCTGAAGGAGCCGACGGTACGCGGCCTACCCATTTCGACGTGGATCCGGCTGTTGTTCATGGCATTTTCTTTGTCGACGGGCCTGAACCCGGCGATCCTGCGGTGCCCATGCGGATACGGTGGCGAAACGATGAAATCGATCCTTCCTCGCTTGCTCCCGTGCCGGATGACACGCTCCAGATCGGTGAGATCGCTTTGGAGCAGTCGCTTCAGGCCGCAGGGATCAATCGCGCCGAGCCAATGTCGATCGTGTGGATGGATCTGCAGGGCGGAATCCTGCTGGGAACCGAACCGTTTTCGAGCCAGGCACTGATCTGGACGCGCAGCAATGGCGTGTGTCGTCTGCAGGACTGGCTGCGGGCACTCTCCGTGGAGCTTCCTGCAGATACCCGCTGGGAGGGCTCCCTGGTCAGCCCGGACGGCCGCGTATTGGTGGGCGTCGCGTACCGCAACGGCGGTGAAGAGCGGGTTCCCTGGCGGGTAAGGTCGGAGGTGCCCCTGGCAGACCTTGCCCTTGCCGCTCCTGGGCGCGCTGCCTCGGCCCGTTGAGTCCCGATCCCTCAGCCGCGCTGGGCCTGCAGGTAGTCGTACAACTCCTGGTTGTTGTCCAGGCCCAGCTTGCGCATGGCCTCGGCCTTCTGCCGGCTGATGGTCTTGGCGCTGCGGCCGACGTGCTCGGCGATGGCATTGACGTTCAGGCCCTCGCCCAGCAGCTGCACGACCTGCTGTTCCCGGGCCGAAAGCGTCGCCTGCGGTCTCGGGAACAGCAGATCGCGCGACTGCAGCAGGCGCCGCAGCTGGTGGGAGACGAACACCTTGCCGGCCATCACTGCGCGCAGGGCCTGGGGCAGTTCGGCGAAGTCGGCGCTCTTGTCCACCAGCCCCTGCACGCCATCGCGCAGCAGCCCATCCAGCAGCCCCGGGTGGCGCGCGCCGGTCAGCACCACCACCGGCAACGCGGGGTGCTGCTGGCGCAGCGCCTCCAGCAGCTCGGGGCCATCGGGCCCGGTGCCGGGCATGGAAAGGTCGGTCAGGACTGCGTGGCAGGGCTGCTGCGCGACCAGGTCCAGCAGGCCGGCGCCGTCGGCAGCCGCGCCGGCCACGCACATGCGGTGGCGTTCGAGCACGATGCGGATGCCGTGCAGTACGACCGGATGGTCGTCGGCGATGATGATGCGCGGATGCACGGTGCACTCCTCGGAAAACCAGATGGCGCACCCGAGGGGGCCAACCGTGATTCTGAGGAAGCGGCGGCCGGCTGAGGTATAGGAAAGTTCCGAATCGAAGGGGGGACAACCCGGAAAACGATGTAGCCGGAGTTCCATCTGCTGATAGCTGCGCGCTATGTGCGCTGTGTACCGGGACGTTACCGGCCATCGGGTAAGCTAGCGCCCTCGTTTGCACAGGATTTCCAGGTGGCTGATTCTCCCAACGCCCTCCCCGCGCCGGCCCGCGCGCTGGAAGGCCAGAAACTGCTGTTGTGCGTCGGCGGCGGAATCGCGGCCTACAAGGCACTGGAACTGGTCCGCCGCCTGCGTGATGCCGGCGCGCTGGTCCAGGTGGCGATGACCGCCGGAGCCCAGCAGTTCGTCACCCCCCTCAGCTTCCAGGCCCTGTCCGGCCAGCCCACCCGCACGACCCTGTGGGACAGCGCCGCCGAACAGGCCATGGGCCACATCGAACTGGCGCGCTGGGCCGACCGCATCGTGGTCGCGCCGGGTACCGCCGATCTGCTGGCGCGCCTGGCCCAGGGCCACGCCGATGACCTGGTCAGCACCCTGTGCCTGGCCAGCACCGCGCCGCTCACCGTGTGCCCGGCGATGAACCACCGCATGTGGCTGCACCCGGCCACCCAGGCCAACATCAGCCTGCTGCGCCAGCGTGGCGCTCAGGTCATCGGCCCGGTCGACGGGCCGCTGGCCGAGGGCGAATCCGGTCCCGGCCGGCTGGCCGAGCCGGGCGACATCGTCGCCGCGCTGGCCGGCCTGGGTGGCCGTGTCCCGGCTGCCGCCGCCACGCCGGAAACCCGCGCGCTGCAGGGCCTGCGCCTGCTGATCAGCGCCGGCCCGACCTATGAAGACATCGACCCGGTGCGCTACGTCGGCAACCGCAGCAGCGGCAAGATGGGCTTCGCTCTGGCCGGTGCCGCCGCCGCCCTCGGCGCCGAGGTGGTGCTGGTCAGTGGCCCGGTGCAGCTGCCGACGCCGCCCGGCGTGCACCGCGTGGACGTACGTTCGGCCGCGCAGATGCGCGATGCCGTGCTGAAGGCGCTGCCGGCCGACATCTATATCGGCGCCGCCGCCGTGTCCGACTACACTCCGCGCCAGGTGGCCGCGCAGAAGCTGAAGAAGACCGCCGACAGCCAGTCGCTGGTGATCGAGCTGGTGCGCACGCCGGACATCCTGGCCGAGGTCGCCGCACAGACCCAGTCGCTGAAGCTGGTGGTCGGCTTTGCCGCCGAAACCCACGACGTGGAGAAATACGCGCGTGGCAAGCTGATCGACAAGCGCCTGGACCTGGTGATCGCCAACCAGGTGGGCATCAGCGGCGGCGGTTTCGAGAGCGACAACAATGCCGCCACGGCCTTCTGGCAGGACGGCGAACAGGTATTCCCGGCTACTTCCAAGCGCGAGCTGGCCGAACAACTGCTGGCGCTGATCGCGCGGAGGCTTCAGGCATGACCCAGGCAACATCCACTCCGGTGGCCCCTCTGCAGGCCTTGCAGGTGAAGCTGCTCGACCCGCGCTTCGGCGACAGCTGGCCGCTGCCGGCCTATGCCACCGAAGCCAGCGCGGGCATGGACCTGCGCGCGGCGCTGGAAACGGCGCTGACCCTGCAGCCGGGCGATACCGCGCTGGTTCCCAGCGGCCTGGCCATCCACATCGGCGACCCGAACCTGTGCGCGGTGATCCTGCCGCGCTCGGGCCTGGGCCACCGCCATGGCATCGTGCTGGGCAACGGCACCGGCCTGATCGATGCCGATTACCAGGGCCCGCTGCTGATCAGCGTCTGGAATCGCGGCCGCGAAGCCTTCACCATCGAGCCGGGCGACCGCATCGCCCAGCTGGTTGTCGTACCGATTGCCCGTGTCAGCCTGCAGGTGGTGGATACTTTCACCGACAGCGTGCGGGGAACGGGTGGATTCGGCCATACCGGGGTGCGTTGACGGGGGAGACTGATGAGCGGCAGCGGGGAAGGACAGCAGAAGCAGTCAATGGGGCGCAATGCGCTGTTGCTGGGGGGGGCGCTGTTGCTGCTGGCCGGCTGGTTCGGCTGGAGCGCCGTGCAGCAGTGGCGGCAGCAGGCCAACGGGGACACCCTGGCGCAGGCCCGCGACGAGGCGGTGCAGGGCGTGCAGCAGGCCGCAACCGGCCAGCTGCAGCAGCTGCAGCAGCACCTCAAGGGCGATCGCGTGCAGCAGTCGCTGCAGGCCGGCGACGCCGCCGGGGCCGCGCAGGCCCTGCGTGAAAGCTGGTCCGGGGTCGAGCAGGTGGACGTGCTGACGGCCGGACTGGCCGATGCCTACGCCGATGGCGCGACCTTCGGTTACGCCCGCCTGGCGCTGCTGGAATCGGTGCTGGCCGACGGCAAGCCGGGGCTGCGCGTGGTCCGCGATGGCGGGGGCAACCGCCTCGGCCTGGCGGCGCCGGTGCAGCTGGGCGCGCTGGGTCCGGCCGTCGTCTATGTGCGGCAGCCCCTGCTGCGCCTGACCGGCCCGCTGGACCAGGTGCGCGCGCCGTCCAGTGGCTTCCTGTCCCTGCGCCAGGGCGCGCACGACATCGTCGCGCACGGTGATGCCCGCCTGGCCGACAGCGCCGAAGCGATGGCGCGGCCGATCAAGGGCACCCCGCTGCGCCTGACCGCCAGCGTACCGAACATCGAACCGGGCCCGCTGGGCCTGGGCGCCCTGCCCAGTGCCATCGTGGCGCTGCTGCTGGCCTTCATCGCCGTGCTGCTGGTGGTGGGACGTGGCCGCCTGCCGAAGTCGCTGCCGATGCCGATCCGTCGGGGCGCCGCGGTCGAGGCCGACCAGGGCCCGACCCTGCGCGAAAGCCTGCAGATGGCCACGCCGGTCGTGCCGGCCACCGATGCGGCCGACGCCACCGCCGGCGGGCCGCCCGCGGTACCGCCGCCGCCGCCGGTGGACCTGCCGGCCGACATCTTCCGCGCCTACGACATCCGCGGCGTGGTGGGCACCGAGTTGAACGCGCGCAACGCCGCGCTGATCGGCCAGGCCATCGGCACCGTCGCCCTCGAGCAGGGGCTGCGCGAGGTGGTGATCGGCCGCGACGGCCGCCTGTCCGGGCCGGAGCTGTCGGCCAGCCTGGCCGAAGGCCTGCGCCGCGCCGGCTGTGCGGTCATCGACATCGGCCTGGCGCCGACGCCGCTGGTCTATTTCGCTGCCTTCCACCTGCGCACCGGCACCTGCGTGGCGGTGACCGGCAGCCACAACCCGCCCGAATACAACGGCTTCAAGGTGGTCATCGGCGGCGAAACGCTGTCCGGCGATGCGATCACCGATCTGTACCAGCGCATCAGCGAAGGCCGCCTGGCCCAGGCCGCCGAGCCGGGCGACTACCAGCAGCGCGAGGTCGCCGCCGACTACATCCAGCGCATCGCCGACGACGTGCAGCTGGACCGCCCGCTGAAGGTGGTGGCCGACGCCGGCAACGGCGTGGCCGGTGCGTTCGCGCCGCAGCTGCTGGAAGCCATCGGCGCCGAGGTCATCCCGCTGTACTGCGATGTCGACGGCACCTTCCCCAACCATCACCCCGATCCCAGCGAACCGGCCAACCTCGAAGACCTGGTGCAGACGGTCAAGCGCTTCGGCGCCGACCTCGGCGTGGCCTTCGATGGCGATGGCGACCGCCTGGGCGTGGTCACCGGCGAAGGCAGGATCATCTATGCCGACCGGCTGCTGATGCTGTTCGCTGCCGACGTGCTGATGCGCAACCCCGGCGCGATGGTGATCTACGACGTGAAGTGCACCGGCAAGCTCTCCGACCACGTGCTGCGCAACGGTGGCAGCCCGCTGATGTGGAAGACCGGGCATTCGCTGATGAAGGCGAAGATGCGCGAGACCGATGCCGAACTGGCTGGCGAGATGAGCGGCCACTTCTTCTTCAAGGAGCGCTGGTTCGGTTTCGATGACGGCCTGTACGCCGCCGCCCGCCTGCTGGAAATCCTCGCCCAGCGCGAAGAGACCCCGCACGAGGTGCTGGAGGAGCTGCCGGACATGGTGTCCACGCCGGAACTGAAGGTGCCGGTGGCGTCCGGGACGCCGCATGCGCTGGTGGCGATGCTGGTGGCCGCGGCGCAGTCCGAGGACAACCCGTATGCCGGCGGTCGCCTGTCGACCATCGATGGCCTGCGCGTGGACTATCCCGACGGATGGGGCCTGGTGCGTGCCTCCAACACCACCCCGGTGCTGGTGCTGCGTTTCGAAGGCAACGACGAGGCTGCACTGCAGCGCATCCAGGCGCTGTTCCGCAGCCAGCTGCAGGGCCTGCTGGGCGACACCGCGCTGGGCTTCTGATCGATCGTGGTGGGGGCCGGGGGGGCCCCGCCCCCCCGGGCGCGGGGGGGGGGGGGGCGCCGGGGGGGGGCCCCGGGGTCGGATCCCGTTGCCGCGCAACGGGCTCCGACCCCAGGTTCAAGAATGACGGCATCCACGCATGGCGTGGATCTACCCCTTGAACCGCAACCCCACGCCCGGTTCGGTGAACAGATAGCGCGAATCCAGCGCCGAATCGCCCAGCTTGTGCCGCAGCTTGCCGACCAGGATGCGCAGGTAGTGCGTGTCGTGCTGGTGGGTCGGTCCCCAGATCTCCTGCAGGATCTGCGGCTGGGTCACCACCCGCCCGGCATTGCGCAGCAGTAGTGACAACAGCGCGTACTCCTTGCGCGTCAGCGCCACCGGCTCGCCATCGATCGCCACTTCGCGGCGCACCAGGTCCACGTGCAGGTGGCCATCATCGAACACCGGCGGGGTGCCATCGCTGGGCACGCTGCGGGTACGCAGCAGGGCCCGCACCCGGGCCATCAGTTCCTGCGTGCCGAACGGCTTGGTCACGTAGTCATTGGCGCCGGTATCCAATGCCCGCACCTTCTCGTCCTCGCCGGCGCGCACGGTCAGCATGATCACCGGCACCTGGCTCCATTGCCGCAGCTGCGCCAGCACCTCGTGGCCTTCCATGTCCGGCAGGCCGATATCCAGGATCACCAGGTCCATGTCCTCGCTGGCGGCCATTTCCAGTCCTTCCTGGCCGGTGGCGGCCTGCCGCACCTGGTAGCCCTGCGCGCGCAGGCTGATGTCCAGGAACCGGCGGATCTGGGTTTCATCGTCGATCACCAGCACGCGCGCGGCCGGCACGCTGGCATCAATCGGAGTCGGGCTCATCGTGGGCGGCTGGCTTGAGCAGGGGCAGGGTGATGCGGATCAGGGTACCGCGACCGTCGCGTCCGGGCAGCGCCTGCACGCTGCCGCCGTGGGCGCCGATCATGCCCTGGCAGATGGTCAGGCCCAGGCCGGTGCCGTGGCGGCCGCGGTCGCCGCGCTCGACGCTGTAGAACATGTCGAAGATGCGCGCGCGCTCGTCATCGGGAATGCCGGGGCCGGCATCGATCACGTCGATGCGCAGCTGCCCGTCCCGTTCGCGTGCCTGCACCTGCACCGGTGCATCGGGCGGCGAGAATTTGGCGGCGTTTTCCATCACGTTGAACACTGCCTGTTCAACCAGCGCCGGGTGCACCCAGATCGGCGCCAGCGTGGACGGAATATCCAGTTCCAGCCGCACCTTGGGCTGGTAGCGCTGCAGGCGCCGCGCGGCCGAGCCGATCAGCTCGTCCACGCCGATCCAGTCGCGGTTGATGGTCAGCCCTTCGTGGCCGAGCCGGGTCATGTCCAGCAGGTTCTGGATGTAGCGGTCCAGACGCTCGCCTTCGACCAGGATGGTGTCCAGCAGCGCACGCCGGTCGGCCACGTCCATCGCGCTGCCGTAGCTGGCCAGGCTGTCGGCCGAACCGATCATCGCCGCCAGCGGCGAACGCAGGTCGTGCGATACCGAGGACAGCAGGGCCGAGCGCAGCCGTTCGGTCTCGTTGCTCACATGGGCCTGTTCCAGTTCGGCCACCAGCCGCGTGCGCAGTGCGGCCTGGGCGATGTCATCGACCATCGCTTCGGCCAGCTGGCGCTGCTCGGGCAGCAGGCGCGCCTGCGCACCGGGCAGGTACAGGCCGGCCACGCCCACGGCGCGGTCCTCGCCATCCAGTAGCGGCAGGAACCACCACTGCGCGCCGGCCAGCGTGTCGGTGAAGCGGCCGCTGGGCTGGCCGTGGCGCAGGGCCCAGTCGGCGGCGGCCAGGTCGGTATCGCCGGGCTGCGCGCGGCCGCCGGTGGCGGTGTCTGCGCCGATCCGCAGCCACGCCGGCACGTCCATCGCCTGTTCCAGCGCCTGCCTGCCGGCCTGCGCGACCTCGCCGTTGCCGGCCGCGCTGGCCAGCTGCCGGCCCAGCTGCTGGCGCGCACGCGCATGGCGGTTGGCCGCGCGCAGGGCAATCACCTGCATGCGCAGGCGCGAGGCCAGGCGCCCGGCCACGAGCGCCGCCGCCAGGAACAGGAACACGGTGATCACGCCCTGCCGTGCACCGATGGCGAAGGTGAAGCGCGGCGCGATGAACAGGAAGTTGTAGGCCAGGAAGCACAGGATCGCCGCCATCACCGCCACACTGGCGCGGGTGCGTGCCGCCACCAGCACCACCGCCACGATGAACACCATCGACAGGTCGGCCATGCCCACCCAGCGTTCGCCCAGCCACGCCACCGCGCAGGCCAGCGCCGTGGCGACCAGCGCCTGCAGCGGCTCGTGGCTGATCCCGCGCATCGGTGGCAGCAGGCCTTCGCGGCGCGCGCGTGCGCGTGCCTGCGGCGTGCTGATGATGGTGATCTCGTAGTGCGCGCCGCGCTGGATCAGCTGCTGGGTCAGCGTGCGGTTGAACATCCGCGCCAGCGGCCGCTCGCGGGTGCGGCCCAGCACCAGGGTCGACACACCGTTGTGCGCGGCATGGTCGAGCAGGGCATCGGCGATGCTCGAGCCATGCAGCAGTTCGGCATCGCCGCCTAGCCGCCGGGCCAGCGCGAAGGCCGCATCGATCTCGCGCCGGGTCGCCTCGTCCTGGCGCCGGCCCTGCACGGTCACCACCGTCCACGGCGCATCGCGGCGTTCGGCGATGCGTCGCGCCACCCGCACCAGGTATTCACTCTGGCCACCGCCATCGATGGCCACCAGCACGCCGCGGCGCAGCGGCAGGTTGCCTTCGCCGCGGGCGGCGCGGGTCTCGCGCAGGCTGCTGTCGACCCGGTCGGCCGCTTCCTGCATCGCCAGTTCGCGCAGCGCGGTCAGGTTGGCCGGCGAGAAGAACGCCTGCAGTGCCTGCGCGGCCTGCTCGGGCACGTACACCTTGCCCTGCTGCAGGCGCGCGATCAGCTCACGCGGCGGCAGGTCCACCAGCACGATGTCGTGCAGGCGGTCGAGCACGCCGTCGGGCACGGTCTCGCTCACCCGCACGCCGGTGATGCGCATCACCACATCGTTGAGGCTTTCCAGGTGCTGGATGTTGACCGTGGTCCAGACGTCGATGCCGGCGTCCAGCAGCTCCATCACGTCCTGCCAGCGTCGCTCGTGGCGGCTGCCGGGTGCATTGCGATGGGCCAGTTCGTCCACCAGCACCAGTGCGGGATGGCGCTCCAGCACCGCATCCAGGTCCATCTCCAGCAGCGCGTGGCCGTGGTAGGCCACGTCCTTCAGCGGCAGCTGCGGCAGGCCTTCCAGCAGGGCCTGGGTATCCACGCGGCCGTGCGTCTCGACCAGCCCCACCACCAGGTCCACGCCACGGCGCAGCTGTTCCTGCGCGCGGGTCAGCATGGTGTAGGTCTTGCCCACGCCCGGCGCCGCGCCGAGGAACACGGTCAGCTTGCCGCCGGCCTCGCGCTGCAGGCCTTCCACCAGGGCATCGGCCTGGCGGGTACGCGCATCATTCATCGCCGCTGCTGTCATGGCTGCCATTGTGCGCGCCGCCGGTGCAGGCGGGCATCACGGTGCCTTCGCCGCCTGGTCCAGGGCGAAGTTCAAGGTCACCACGTTCACCCGCGGCTGCCCGAACACGCCCCACTGGCGGCCTTCGGTATGCGCCTGCAGCAGCGCCTGCACGCGTTCCACCGGCAGGCCGCGCGCACGCGCCACGCGTGCCACCTGCACCTGCGCGGCAGCCGGTGACAGCTGCGGATCCAGGCCGCCGCCGGACTGGGTGACCAGATCCGCCGGCACCTGCGCCGGGCTCACGCCTTCGCGCGCGGCCACCGCTGCGGTACTGGCGGCCACGCGCTCGGCCAGCGCCGGGTTGCTGCGGGCCAGGTTGGAACCGGCCGCCGCCATCGGGTCGTAGTTGGCCGCCGACGGCCGCGCCTGGAAGTAGCCATCGCCGCTGAACGGCTGCGCCAGCCACGCCGAGCCGCGCACCTGGCCACTGCCATCGCGCAGCAGGCTGCCTTCGGCCTGGGTCGGGTAGCTCAGGCCGGCAAAACCGGTGGCGATGCCGGCGTAGACCGCACCGGCCAGCAGCAGGGTGGCCAGGCCCAGGCCGATCGCCGGGCGCCAGCTGGCATCGTCCTGCAGGCGCGCCACGCGGGCTTCGGCCGGATGTTCGCGGGGCAGGGAAGAAGAAGTGGAGACAGAACGGTTCATGCGCCGAATACCAGGACAAGAAGGAGGTCGATCAGCTTGATCGCCGCGAACGGCAGCAGTACGCCGCCGAGGCCGTACACCAGCATGTTCCGGCGCAGCAGCGCGGTTGCCGTGGCCGGGCGGAAGCGCACGCCACGCAGGGCGAGCGGGATCAGGGCGGGAATCACCAGGGCGTTGAAGATCAGCGCCGCCAGCACCGCGTTGCGCGGGCTCGACAGCTGCATAACGTTCAACGCGGCCATGGCCGGGACCGCAGCGGCAAACAGCGCCGGCAGGATCGCGAAGTACTTGGACACGTCGTTGGCCAGCGAGAAGGTGGTCAGCGCACCGCGGGTGATCAGCTGCTGCTTGCCCACTTCCACCACCGCCAGCAGCTTGGCCGGGTCCGAATCGAGGTCGACCATGTTGCCGGCCTCCTTCGCCGCCTGCGTGCCGGAGTTCATCGCCAGGCCGATGTCGGCCTGGGCCAGCGCAGGCGCATCGTTGGTGCCATCGCCGACCATCGCCACCAGGCGGCCGCCGGCCTGTTCCTGGCGGATGCGTGCCAGCTTGTCTTCCGGGCGTGCCTCGGCGATGTAGTCGTCGACGCCGGCTTCGGCGGCAATCGCGGCCGCGGTCAGCGGGTTGTCACCGGTGATCATCACCGTGCGGATGCCCATCGCGCGCAGCTGCGCGAACTTCTCGCGCATGCCGTGCTTGACCACGTCGGACAGCTCGATCACGCCCAGCACATGGCGGCCCTCGGCCACCACCAGCGGGGTGGCACCGTTGCGCGCCACCTGCTCAACGCGCCCGGCCAGCTCGGCCGGCACCGTGCCGCCCAGCCCCTGCACATGGTTGCGGATCGCATCCAGCGCGCCCTTGCGGATCTGCCGGCCGGGCTCCTGATCAGGCTGGGCAAGATCCACGCCGGACATGCGGGTCTGCGCACTGAAGGCCAGGTACTCGGCGTGGTCCGGTTCGGCGGTGCTGCAGCCCTGCTCGCGCGCCAGGCGCACGATGGATTTGCCTTCCGGGGTCGGGTCGGCCAGCGAGGACAGCAGCGCCGCTTCGCGCAGCTGGCTGGCATCGATGCCGGCCAGCGGGTGGAAGTGGCTGGCCTGGCGGTCGCCGTAGGTGATGGTGCCGGTCTTGTCCAGCAGCAGCACGTCGACGTCGCCGGCCACTTCCACTGCTTTGCCCGACTTGGCCAGCACGTTGGCCGCCAGCGCACGGTTCATGCCGGCAATTCCAATCGCCGGCAGCAGGCCGCCGATGGTGGTCGGGATCAGGCACACCAGCAGCGCGATCAGCAGCAGCGGATCGACCTTGACGCCGACGTAGGCGCCGATCGCCGGCAGGGTCGCCACCACCACCAGGAAGGTCAGCGTCATCGCCGCCAGCAGCAGGGTCAGCGCGATCTCGTTGGGGGTCTTCTGCCGGTTGGCACCTTCCACCAGCGCGATCATCCGGTCCAGGAAGCTGTGGCCCGGCTCGGCGGTCACCCGCACGATGATCTGGTCGGACAGCACCTTGGTGCCGCCGATCACGCCGGAGCGGTCGGTGCCGGCCTCGCGCAGCACCGGCGCCGACTCACCGGTCACCGCCGCTTCGTTGATGGTGGCCAGGCCCTGCACGATCTCGCCATCGGCCGGTACCAGCTCGCCGGCACTGACGATCACATGGTCGCCCGGGCGCAGCTCGGCAGCGGCCACCTGGGTTTCGGCCGCACCCGGCTGCGGGGCGGCCAGCCGACGTGCGACCAGGTCCTGGCGGGCGCGGCGCAGCGAGGCGGCCTGGCCGCGGCCGCGGGCCTCGGCCACCGCTTCGGCGAAGTTGCCGAACAACACGGTCACCAGCAGGATCGCGGTCACCGCCAGGCCGAAGCCCAGCGGCGCGTTGCCGGTCAGGGTGACGATGGCAGCAACCAGCGTGCCGGCCATCACCACCGCCATCACCGGGCTGCGCACCAGGTGCATCGGCGAGAGCTTGCGCACCGCCTCGACCAGCGCACGGCGCAGGCCGGCGCCATCGAGCAGGGCAGGGCGCGGGGCAAGGGAACTGCGGGAAGAACTTGCGTGGGTACTCATCAGGGTGTCCTTAGTGCAGTCCCATGCTCAGGTGGTCGGCGACGGGGCCGAGGACCAGGGCCGGCATGAACTGCAGCACGGTCAGGATGACGATCACCGAGACCAGGGTCAGGGCGAAGGTCGGGGTTTCGATCTGCAGGCTGCCGGCCGATTCCGGCGCCTGGCGCTTGGCAGCCAGCTGTGCGGCCACCACCAGCGGAATGATCAGCAGCGGGAAGCGGCCCAGCAGCAGCACCAGCGAACAGCTCAGGTTCCACCACACGGTGGCATCGCCCAGGCCCTCGAAGCCCGAGCCGTTGTTGGCATAGGCCGAGACGTACTCGTAGAACACCTGGCTGATGCCGTGGAAGCCCGGGTTGGAGGTGCCGGCCAGGCCGGGCACGGCCAGCGTGATCGCAGTGAACAGCAGCAGGGTGATCGGCTGCAGCAGCGCCAGCAGGGCCAGCAGGCGCACCTGCGGCGTTTCCAGCTTGCGGCCGAACAGCTCAGGCGTACGCCCGGTCATCAGCCCGGCCAGGAACACGCCCAGCAGCAGGTAGACGATGAACTGCTGCAGGCCGCAGCCGATGCCGCCCCAGATCGCGCTGACCAGCATGTTGACCATCGCGATGCCACCGCTCAGCGGTGCCAGCGAATCGTGCATGCCGTTCACCGAGCCGTTCGACACCTGGGTGGTCACCGCCGCCCACAGCGCGGTGCCATCGGCGCCGAAGCGCGCTTCCTTGCCTTCCATCAGCAGCGGCGTGGCCGCGCTGGCGCTGTGGCCCTCGCTCCACATCATCGCGCCTGTCGAGAGCAGCGACATGCCCAGCATGCAGCTGAACACCAGGACGCCGAAGCGGCGTCGCCCGGTGAACGCACCGATCATGAAGATCACCGCCAGCGGGATCAGCAGGATGCCCACCACCTCCAGCATGTTCGACACCGGGGTCGGGTTCTCCAGCGGGAAACTGCTGTTCGGGCCGTACCAGCCGCCACCGTTGGCGCCCAGCTGCTTGGCCGCGACCATCGCCGCCACCGGGCCCAGCGGCAGCTTCTGCAGGGCCATGCCGGCGCTGGCGTCGATCGGCGTGGCCTGCGGTCCGCCGGCCATCGTCGAGGGCACGCCCTGGCTGGTCAGCAGCAGGGTCCAGACCAGGCACAGCGGCAGCAGGAAGCGCACGCACAGGCGCACCACGTCCACGTAGTAGTTGCCCACCGGCACCTGGCGGTCGTCACCGGCCGAGGTCTGGGGTGCACGCGCGAACAGCGCCCGCAGCGTGGCCACCGCCAGCGCCAGGCCCATCATCGGCGTCACCACCTGCAGGCCGGTGATGCCGGTCATCTGCGAGAGGTAGGACAGCTGCGCCTGGCCCGAATAGTGCTGCTGGTTGGTGTTGGTCAGGAACGAGATCATCGTGTGCAGCGCGGTGTCCCAGCGCATGTTCGGGATCTGGTCCGGGTTCAACGGCAGCCAGGCCTGGGTCATGAACACCGCCTGGGTCAGCACTGCCACCACCACATTGCTCAGCACGAAGGCCAGCACGTAGCCGCGCCAGGACATCGAGCGCGCGGCATCCACGCCGAACAGCCGGTACAGCGGTTTCTCGATCCAGTGGAACAGCACGTCGACCTTCATCGGCGTGCCACGCATCACGCGCGCCAGGTACAGGCCCAGCGGCCAGGCCAGCAGCAGGCTGGCGGCAAGAATCACAAGCATCTCAGTCATGGCAGGCTCCGCTCAGAACGACTCGGGCCGCAGCACGACATAAAGAAGATAGGCGGCGGCAACCAGCACCAGCACGCCACAGAACAACGACAGCCAGGGGGACATGGGATTGCGTCCTGGTGGAACCCCTCCACCTCAGGCCGCCATCGTCGTCCTGCACCCCATAAACGCACTACGCGCCGGACGGGGCCGGCGCGTAAAGAGTGCATAAATTCCGTTGTTGCCGGGGCCTCAACCGCCCGGGGCCATGCCCTTCAACTCGCGGTAGCGTTGCAGGCTGGCCTCGATCTCGGCCTTCAGCGTGACCTGCTGCTGCTCGAAGCTGGCCTGCAGGCGCTGCTGCGCCTGCAGCTGGGCGTGGCGCTGGCGGATCGCCTCGACCTGCTTGTCGGCCACCTTGCCGCCGGCCAGCTCGCGATCACCGGCCGTCCCCAGCAGGGTCACCAGCGAATCGCGCAGGCTGGCGACGTTGTAGCGGGCGGTGTTCAGATTGTTGTCGAGCACCTCCTGGCGCTCGTTGAACACCTTGCGCAGTGCATCCTCGCTGCCATAGGTCGACAACATGGCCTGCTCGGTGCGCTGCTTGGTCTGCGCCGCCATCAGGTCCAGCTGGGCCTGCGCCGCCACGGTGGCCGCGGCGGCGCGTTCCTCGTCGGTCAACGCGCGCTGCACCTGCGCATTGCGCACGCCGCTGTTGGCGTTGAACTCCTCGCGGGCGTTGTTGACCGCATCGGCCGGCAGCGAATCGCTGCAGATCCGCTCGTTGCCCTCGTTCCAGCAGTACAGCTTCTTGTCGGCCGTATCCGGCTTGGCCAGCAGGCTGGCTGGCAGCGCCAGCAGCAGGCTGGCGGCAACGATGGCAGGAACTCGGAACATGCGACCTTCCCCTGGGTCAGCGTGCGGAACGGACGCCGTACTGGGCGCGATAGGCCTCCAGCGGCTGCCGGTAGCCCACAAGTTCCGGGTTTCCGGAGGCGAAATCAAGCAGATCGGCCAGAGTTGCGACGGCGATCACCGGGATGCCGGCTTCCTCGGCCACGGCCTGCGCCGCCGAGCGGTGGTCGGCTTCCGAGGCGATCTCCTGGCGGTCCAGCGCCACCACGATGCCGGCCGGGATGCCGCCGGCAGCGCGGATGATGGCCAGGGCTTCGCGGATGGCGGTGCCGGCGGTGATCACGTCGTCGACGATCAGCACGCGCTTGCCGGTCAGGTCGGCGCCGATCAGCTGGCCGCCCTCACCGTGGTCCTTCACTTCCTTGCGGTTGAACGACAGCGGCAGGTCGCGGCCACGCTGGGCCAGCTCGCAGGCCATCGCGGTGGCCAGCGGGATGCCCTTGTAGGCCGGGCCGAAGACCACGTCGTACTTGATGCCGCTGGCGTCGATGGCGTCCGAATAGCAGGCGCCCAGCTGGGACAGCAGCGAGCCGGAGTCGAAACGACCGGCGTTGAAGAAATAGGGGCTCAGCCGGCCGGACTTGAGGGTGAACTGGCCGAAGCGCAGGGCATCGGCGGTCAGGGCCAGCTGCAGGAAACGGTGGCGGTGGTCGCTCATCAAAACTCGATTCATCTTCATTTGGAGCACAAATCCTAATCCAGCTGGGCTTTCCGCGCTCGTCCGGCCCCGTGTGAAGGCCCTGCCGGGCCCATCCGGCGGGCTGCGCGGGCCGCCGGGCAACCGGTATGCTTGCCCGGTTTCCCGCCGTAGGTTCATCCGCATGCGCATCATCAGTTTCAACGCCAATGGCATCCGCTCGGCCGCCACCAAGGGCTTCCTCGACTGGTTCCGGGCCCAGGACGCCGACGTTCTGTGCATCCAGGAAACCAAGGCGCAGGAGGACCAGCTCACCGATCCGATGTTCCGCCCCGACGGCCACCACTGCTTCTACCGCGACGCCATCACCAAGAAGGGCTACAGCGGCGTGGCCATCTACAGCAAGCGCGAGCCGGACCAGGTCATCACCTCGCTGGGCTGGGCCCCGTTCGACGACGAAGGCCGCTACATCGAGGCCCGCTTCGGCAATCTCAGCGTGGTCTCCTTCTATATTCCGTCCGGCAGCTCGGGCGATTTGCGCCAGGGCTTCAAGTTCGAAGTGATGGAATGGCTGCGGCCGATCCTGGAAGAGTGGGCGCGCAGCGGCCGCGACTATGTCCTGTGCGGCGACTGGAACATCGTCCGCTCGGCGCTGGACATCAAGAACTGGAAGTCCAACCAGAAGAATTCCGGCTGCCTGCCCGAGGAGCGCGACTGGCTCAACGGCCTGTGCGCCGACCACGGCCAGGCCACCGACGTGGCCACCGGCCGCGGCTGGGCCGATGCCTACCGCCTGCTGCACCCCACCGGCGAGGACTACACCTGGTGGAGCAACCGCGGCGCGGCCCGCGCCAACAACGTCGGTTGGCGCATCGATTACCAGTTCATCACCCCCGGCCTGCGTGACCGCCTGCGCAGCTGCTCGATCTACCGCGACGAGCGCTTCTCCGACCACGCCCCGTTCACCGTGGACTACGACCTGTGAGCGAAGCCGCTGCCAAGCCCAGCTACAAGGGCTGGGCCGGGATCAAGCGCGCCTTCGGCACGCCCTCGGCCCTGACCATGGCCCTGCTGGGCTTCGGCAGCGGCCTGCCGTTCCTGCTGATCGCCTCGCAGACCCTGTCCACCCGCCTGCGTGATGTCGGCCTGGACCTGGGCAGCATCGGCCTGATCAGCCTGGCCAGCTTCTTCTACCTGCTGAAGTTCGTCTGGGCGCCGCTGCTGGACCGCTATGCCTTCCCGCTGCTGGCCTTCATGGGGCGCCGCCGTTCCTGGCTGCTGCTGTCGCAGGTGGCCGTGCTGATCGGCCTGGTCGCGCTGGCCTTCGTCCGCCCCGAACAGGGCGTCTGGCCGTTGGTGGCCTGGGTGCTGGTGGCGTCCTTCGCCGGTGCCACCCAGGATTCGGTGGTCGATGCCTACCGCATCGAGATCGCCCCGGAAACCGCGCAGGCCGCGCTGGCCGCCACCTACACCCTGGGCTACCGCATCGGCCTGATCCTCGCCGGTGCCGGCGCGCTCTACCTGGCCCAGTTCGAAGGCTGGATCATCGCCTACCTGGCCATGGCCGGGCTGATGCTGCTGCCGATCATCACCACCCTGCTGTGCCGTGAGCCCAACCGCCCCGCGCAGGCCGTGCAGCGCCGCATCGATGTGGCCGAAGCCTTCGTGCAGCCGATCACCAGCTTCTTCACCCGCAACGGCATCGCCCTGGCGCTGGGCCTGCTCGCCTTCGTCGGCCTGTTCAAGTTCCCCGACCAGGTCATCGGCGTGATGGCCGGCCCGTTCTACCTCGATTCGGGCTTCGACAAGGCCGACATCGCCACCGTCTCCAAGCTGTTCGGCGTCTGGATGGGCATCGGCGGCGCCTTCCTCGGCGGCATCGCCGTGGCCGCCTTCGGCTTCCGCCGCATGCTGCTGGTGGCGGCGCTGGGCGTGGCCCTGTCCAACCTCGCCTTCCTGTTGATGGCGCACAACCCGGGCCAGCTGTGGGCGTTCTACGCCGCGCTCAGTGCCGACAACCTGTTCCAGGGTTTCGCCGGCACCGTGCTGGTGGCCTTCATGTCCTCGCTGACCGACCGCAACTTCACCGCCACCCAGTACGCCCTGCTGGTGTCGCTGGCCAACCTGCCGGGCAAGTTCGTCGGCGGCGTGTCCGGCTACATCGTCGAGGCCACCTCCTACAGCACCTTCTTCATGCTCAGCGCGGTCACCGTGGTGCCGACCCTGCTGCTGCTGGCCTGGCTGTGGCCGCGCATCCACGACCGCAGCGCCCCCGCCCCCTGATTGCCTGACTGCGCAACCTGCGGGATGATCGCCGCGGACGCGCCGAGGGGGCGGTGCCTTGCGAACGGGGGAGTGAGCATGGCCGATGTAGTGCTGCGGGACGTGGACCCGCTGATGTTTGAACGTATCCGAAGGGTGGCCGTGGCGCGCGGCTGGACCCACGAGCAGGCCTGTTCGGTGCTGCTTGAACAGGGCCTGCTGAGCAGCGAGCTGGAGGTCCGTTCCGGCTTCGGCGATCCCGAAGTGGACGCCCTGTCAGCGGCGATCGCCGCCCTGCAGGCGATGCCGGCGGGGCAGGGGTTCGATTGATCTGATACCGCGTCGCCGGGCATGGCCCGGCGCTACCGCGCGCCCTGGTAGATCCACGCCATGCGTGGATGGCGCCACCTCACGCTAGGTGGATCGCCCCGAGAATCCGCGGCCCCGATGCCCCGGTCACGCTCGGCAGGTTGCCGGCCAGCCCGTCCATCGTCCGCTGGGCCAGCCAGGCAAAACCCATCGCCTCCATGTACTCCGGGTCCAGCCCATGCACGGCGCTGGATTCCACCGCCACGCCAGGCAGCAGCGCCGCCAGCCGGCGCATCAGCTGCCGGTTGTGCACGCCGCCCCCGCAGACCAGTACCCGGCGGGTGTCCGGCTGCTGGGCCCGCAGTGCATCGGCCACGGTCACCGCGGTCAGCTCCAGCAGGGTGGCCTGCACATCGGCGGCCGCGTACTCGCCTTCGCCCATGCGCGCCTCGGCCCAGGCCAGGTGGAACTGTTCGCGGCCGGTGCTCTTGGGCGGCGGCAGGTCGAACCACGGGTCCGCGCGCCAGCCGGCCAGCAGCGCCGTGTCCACCGCACCACTGGCCGCATAGGCGCCATCGGCGTCGAAGGTGCGGCCGGTATGGCGCTGGCACCAGGCGTCCATCAGCGCGTTGGCCGGGCCGGTGTCGAAGCCGCGCGGCATGCCGTCGCGCGGGATCAGGGTCAGGTTGCCGATGCCGCCCAGGTTGAGCACCGCGCGGTCTTCGCCGGCCGTGCCCAGCATCGCCAGGTGGAAGGCCGGCATCAGCGGCGCGCCATGGCCGCCGGCCGCCACGTCGCGGCGGCGGAAGTCAGCCACGGTGGTGATCCCGGTCAACTCGGCAATGCGGTTGCCATCGCCCAGCTGCACGGTGAAGGCCGGGTCGGCCAGCGGCCGGTGGCGCACGGTCTGCCCGTGCGAACCGATCGCCCGCACCTGGCGGCGGTCCACGCCGGCCTCGTCCAGCAGCTGGTTGGCGGCTGCGGCGAAGTTGATCGCGATGCGCGCATCCAGCTCGCCCAGCTCCTCCAGCGACTCCAGCGGCCCGCCTTCGCCCAGCGCCACCAGCCGCGCGCGCAGCACCGGCTCCCAGCGGGCGGTCAGGCCGCGCACGAAGCGGCAGCCGCCGCTGGCGGGAAACTGCACCAGCGCGGCATCGATGCCGTCGGCGCTGGTGCCGGACATCAGGCCAAGGTAGAGCGGGGCATCGGCGTCGGCAGTCGTGTTCATGGCGGGCATAAAAAAAGGACGCGGCAAGCTTGGGCTGCCGCGTCCTTCTTCGTCAACGCAGGGCCGGTCAGCCGCGCTTGTGGCCGTTGGCCGGCTTGGCCTTGGCGCTGGCCACCTCGGTCGGGGCGGCGTCTTCGCGGCTGCTCGGGGCCGGGCTGGCCTTGGCGTAGATCATCTTCTCCATGCCCTGGATGCGGGCCATGGCCGGTGCGGTCTGCGCACGGAAGGCCACCAGCTCGGCGCCCTTCAGCGGTTCCGGCGGCGGCATGGTCACCGTCAGCGGATTGCGGTGCTCGCCGTTCACGCGGAATTCGTAGTGCAGGTGCGGGCCGGTGGCCAGGCCGGTCGAGCCGACGTAGCCGATCACCGTGCCCTGCGCCACGCGCTGGCCGGTCTTGATGTTCGCAAAGCGCGACATGTGCCCGTACAGGGTGGTGTGGCCGCGGCCGTGGTCGAGGATGACCACGTTGCCGTAGCCGCGCTGCACGCCGGCGAACTGCACGCGCGCGTCGCCGGCGGCCATGATCGGCGTACCGGTACGCGCGGCGTAGTCCACGCCCTTGTGCATGCGCATCTTGCCCAGCACCGGGTGCTTGCGCGCGCCGAAGGTCGAGCTCAGGCGCGCGAACGGGATCGGCATGCGGATGAAGCTCTTCTTCAGCGAACGGCCGTTGAGGTCGTAGTACTCGGATTTGCCGCCGCGCTCGAAGCGGAAGCCCGAATAGGTCTTGCCGCCAGTGGTGAAGGTCGCCGCCAGGATCTTGCTGGTGTCGACCTTCTCGCCTTCGCGCCAGGTCTCGTCCATCACCACGCTGAAGCGGTCGCCCGGCTGCAGGTCCTTGGAGAAGTCGATGTCGTACTTGAAGATGTCGTCGGTCATCGTCGCGATCGCCGACGGCGACAGCCCGGCCCGGCGGGCCGCGGCATACAGCGAACTGGTGATCTCGCCGCTGGTGACCACCGTGCGCGTGGAGGTCTCGCGCTTGGTCACCTTTTCCTTGATGTCATCGCCGGCCAGGCTCAGTTCCACCCGGTTGTCGCCATCGCGGTCGAAGCGGATGCTGCGCAGGTCGCCCGAGAGCGGCATGTCGAAGGCGATCTCGGCGCCGGGGCGCAGCTTGGTCAGCGACTCGCGCGCGCCCGGATGGTCCAGCACGCGGTGCAGGGTGGTGGCGGGGATGCCGGCCTGGTCGAACAGGTCGCTCAGGGTCTGCCCGCGCTGCACCCGCAGCACCTGCCAGCTGTCGCCCGGGGTCTGCTGCTGGCGGGCCAGCGACAGCGGCGGCAAGGGCAGGGCCAGGCTGGTGTGGCTTTCGGCGTAGGGCGAATCGATGGTGTGCGAGAAACCCGGCACGATCGTCGCCACCAGGGCGCCGATGGTCGCGAACAGGCTGGCGTGCACCCAATGGCGGCGCGTCCAGCGTTCATTGAAAGCAGCGGGAAGGTGTTGCCTGAGCTTCCGGTGCAGGGCGTTGTCGTGCAGGACGTGGAGACGTTCCTGGAAGCGCTGCTTGCGTGCGCGCCCTTGTTCGGAATTTTGCATCAGTGGTTTTTCCTGCGGCCCGGGAGCGCGGGCCTGATCGCCGGTTACCATAGACACCTGAGAAAACCGCGTCAAACCCTTGTGCCTATTGGCTTTTGTGAAGCCGGATGGGTTAACTTGGCGTTAACACCCCACACAAGAAACGGCATAGCCGGGAGTAGTCACCGTGTCCTCGATTGAAGAAGCCCTTGCCCTGATCGGCCGTGGTGCCGACGAGATCCTCAAGATCGAGGATCTGCGTGCGCGCCTGCAGGAAGGCCGTCCGCTGCGGATCAAGGCTGGCTTCGACCCCACCGCGCCCGACCTGCACCTGGGCCATACGGTGCTGCTGAACAAGCTGCGCCAGTTCCAGGACCTCGGCCACCAGGTCATTTTCCTGATCGGTGACTTCACCGGCATGATCGGCGACCCGTCCGGCAAGAGCCTGACCCGCAAGCCGCTCAGCCGCGAGGACGTGCTGGCCAACGCCCGCACCTATGAAGAGCAGGTCTTCAAGGTGCTGGACCGCGACAAGACCCAGGTCCGCTTCAACTCGGAGTGGTTCAGCAAGATGGGCGCGGCCGACATGATCCGCCTGGCCAGCCAGTACACCGTGGCCCGCATGCTCGAACGCGATGATTTCGCCAAGCGCTACGCCGCCCAGCAGTCCATCGCCATCCACGAGTTCCTGTACCCGCTGGTGCAGGGCTACGACTCGGTGGCCCTGGAAGCGGACGTCGAGCTCGGCGGTACCGACCAGAAGTTCAACCTGCTGATGGGCCGCGGCCTGCAGGAACACCACGGCCAGAAGCCGCAGGTGGTGCTGACCATGCCGCTGCTGGAAGGCCTGGACGGCGTCAACAAGATGTCCAAGTCGCTGGGCAACTACATTGGTATCAGTGAACCGGCCATCGAGATCGTCACCAAGACCATGAAGGTCGACGACACCCTGATGTGGCGCTGGATCGAGCTGCTGTCCTTCGATATCGGCCAGGCCGAAGCGGTGTCGCTGCGTGAAGAGGTCGCCGCCGGCAATCTCAACCCGCGCGTGGTCAAGCTGCGCCTGGCACGTGAGCTGGCAACCCGCTTCCACGACGCCGCGGCGGCCGATCAGGCCATTGCCGGCTGGGAAGCGGCGGTGACCGGGCAGGGCGACATCACCCAGCTGCCGCTGCAGGAGGTGGCCATTCCGGCCGAAGGCCTGCGTATCGCCGCACTGCTGACTGCTGCCGGTCTGACCCCGAGCAACTCCGAAGCCAACCGCAAGCTCAAGGAGCGCGCGGTCAAGGTGGACGGTGAAGTGATCGAGGACGGACAGCAGGTGCTGCAGCCGGGCTTCGAAGGCCTGCTGCAGGTCGGCAAGCGCACCTTCGCCCGCGTGCGCCTGGTCGCTGCCTGACACTATATGGAAGGGCCGGCGCCAGCCGGCCCTTCCTTTGCTTCTGCTCTTCGCGATATGCCTCCACGGGCGCGATGGATGAACGGATGCAACATCCGTTGAAAAAAATCGCCACACCCCCTTCACAAACCCTGTGGATGGGGGCATACTTCTCCTCCCCCGTCGCAGGGGTCGCCACCAAGGGGCTTCAGCGACAACAGGGCGCCCACCACCGCCGAACGAGATAATCGAACGAAGGTGTTGACGGACTGAAAAAGTCTGGCATAATGGGCGGCTCGCTACGAAGGAAACTTCGCAGCACACGGGAACGGCGC
>NZ_JACVTV010000150.1:0-8671 GCF_016624625.1 Stenotrophomonas sp. S41
CCTCTACGTCCCGAACGTAGCGCTCTACCAGACTGAGCTACACCCCGAAGGGAGCCGCCTATTCTATCCATTCACCCCGATGGCGGCAAGGGGTAAATGGTGTTTCTTCACACTGCCGAAGCAATGGAATCCTTCAGGGAACAAAAAAGCCTGGAAGACTTCACCAGGCTTCAATGCGACCACCGAAGTGGTCGGGGAGACAGGATTCGAACCTGCGACCTCTACGTCCCGAACGTAGCGCTCTACCAGACTGAGCTACACCCCGAAGGAGCCGCCTAAGATACCGTGTGAAGGCCAAGGCGGCAAGGTTTTTTTACAGCTCAGCGACTGTTTTCTTTCTCGAGGCGGTTCCGCTCGCGCGATTCGAACCACATGCCGTTGAGGATGGCCACGGTGGAGGCCAGGCCAGTGCCAAGGATCCAGGCGAAATACCACATGCTCGTATCTCCTTCGTTCGGGGCAGGTGCCGACCGTGGGTCGGCACCTGTTGCTCGTGGTGGGTGCCGACCGTGGGTCGGCACCTGTTGCTCGTGGTGGGTGCCGACCGTTGGTCGGCACGGATGCAATCCATCAATACGCGTTCGGGTTGTCGCCCATCTCTTCAACCGTCGTCTTGCCCTTCAGCACGCGGTACACCCAGGTGGTGTAGGCGAGGATGATCGGCAGGAAGATGGCCGTGGCCAGCAGCATGATCCACAGCGTCAGGTGGCTGGACGAGCTGTCCCAGACGGTGAGGCTGGAGGTGGGCTGGCTGGAGGAGGGCAGCAGGAACGGGAAGATGGCGAAGCCGACGGTGAGGATGATGCCGGCGATGGACGCACCCGAGGCGATGAAGGCCAGGCCGCCGCGGCGTGCACGCAGCAGCACCGCACTGGCCAGCGCACCCAGCAGGCCCAGCACCGGGAACACGATCGTGGCCGGCATGCTGCTGTAGTTGCGCAGCCAGCCACCGGCAGCCGTGCCGATCGCCGCCGTCTTCAGCAGCGGATTGGTCGGGCCGTCGGTCACCACCTGCGAGGTGATCTGGTAACCGGGCAGGCCGAAGGCCACCCAGAGGCCAGCCACCGTGAACAGCAGGAAGCTGATCAGCGCGGCGATGCTGCCGTAGCGTGCGGCACGTTCGGCCACCGGGCCGTCGGTCTTGATGACCAGCATGGCTGCACCGTGCGAGACCAGCATGGCCACGCTGACCAGGCCGGCGATGAGCGCGAACGGCGTGAGCAGGCCGAAGAACGAACCGGTGTAGGTCACGCGCAGCGTGTCATCGAAGTGGAACGGCACGCCCAGCAGCACGTTGCCCACCGCCACGCCGGCAATCAGGCCCGGCAGCAGGCCACCGACGAACAGCACGCGGTCCCAGTTGTCGCGCCAGCGCCTGGACGGCATCTTGCTGCGGTACTTGAAGCCGACCGGCCGCAGGATAAGGCCGAACAGCATCGCGAACACCGCCAGGTAGAAGCCGGAGAAGCTGACCGCATACAGCGGCGGCCAGGCGGCGAAGATCGCGCCACCACCGAGCACCAGCCAGACCTGGTTGCCTTCCCAGACCGGGCCGACGGTGTTGATCACCAGTCGGCGTTCCTCATCGGTTTTCGCAACGAACGGCAGCAGGGTGCCGACGCCGAGGTCGAAACCGTCCATCACCGCCCAGCCGATCAGCAGGATGCCGAGCAGCAGCCACCAGATCACGCGGAGCGTGGTGTAATCAAGTGCAATGAATTCCATCTGGATTCTCCTGCCTCAGGCCTGTCCGGCAGCGGCTGCAGTGGGGGAAACAGGGCGGATGTCGGCCTGCAGCGTCGGCAGGATGTCATCCGGGCCGGTGCGGATCGCCTTCAGCATCAGCTTGATCTCGATGACCAGCAGCACCGTGTAGAGCGCGGTGAACACCGCCAGCGTGGTCAGGATTTCATGCAGGGCCAGGCCCGACGCGGCGTAGAAAGTGGGCAGCACGCCATCCACCGCCCACGGCTGGCGGCCGTACTCGGCCACGAACCAGCCGCATTCGATCGCGATCCACGGCGCCGGCAGGCTCCACACGGCCAGCCTCAGGAACCAGCGCTTGTCCTGGAAGTTGTTGCGGCAGGAGTAGTAGAACGCCAGGGCGAAGAACGCGATCAGGTAGAAGCCCAGGCCCGCCATGATGCGGAAGGTCCAGAACAGCGGTGCCACGCGCGGCACGGTATCCATCGCGGCCTTGGAGATTTCCTCCGGGGTGGCGTTGAGGATGTCCTCGCGGTAACGCTTCAGCAGCAGGCCGTGGCCCAGGTCCTGCCAATGGCGGTCGAACATCTCGCGTGCCTGCAGGTCGGTCTTGTCCTTCTTGATGCGTTCCAGTGCCCCATAGGCGAGCTGGCCACCGCGGATGCGGTGCTCGGCGCGGTCCACCAGTTCCAGGATGCCGGGAATCGGCTGGTCCAGCGAACGGGTGGCGATCAGGCCCATCAGGTACGGGATCTTGATCGCGTAGTCGTTCTGGTGCGTGGTCTGGTTGGGAATGCCGAAGGCGGTGAAGTCGGCCGGCGCACGCTCGGTTTCCCACATCGCTTCGATCGCGGCCAGCTTCATCTTCTGGTGCTCGCTGGCGGCGTAACCGCTCTCGTCACCCAGCACCACCACCGACAGCGAGGACAGCAGGCCGAACGCCGCGGCCACCGCGAACGAGCGACGGGCCATGTCCTTGTGCTTGTTGCGCAGCAGGTACAGGGCGCTGATCGACATCACGAAGATGGCACCGGTCACGTAGCCGGCGCTGACGGTGTGCACGAACTTGGCCTGCGCCACCGGGTTCAGCAGCACCGCGGCGAAGTCCACCACTTCCATGCGCATCGTGTCCGGGTTGAACACCGCACCGGTCGGGTTCTGCATCCAGCCGTTGGCGATCAGGATCCACACCGCCGACAGATTGGTGCCCAGCGCCATCAGCCAGGTGACGGTGAGGTGCTTGACCGGGGTCAGGCGCTTCCAGCCGAAGAAGAACAGGCCGATGAAGGTCGCTTCGAGGAAGAAGGCCATCAGGCCTTCGATGGCCAGCGGCGCACCGAAGATATCGCCCACGTAGTGGCTGTAGTACGACCAGTTCATGCCGAACTGGAATTCCATCACCAGGCCGGTGGCCACGCCGATGGCGAAGTTGATGCCGAACAGCGTGCCCCAGAACAGGGTCATCTGCCGCCAGACCTGTTTGCGGGTCATGACGTACACGCTCTCCATGATGGCCACCATGAAGGACAGGCCAAGCGTGAGCGGTACGAATAGGAAGTGGTACATCGCGGTCAGAGCGAATTGCAGCCGCGACAGTTCTACGACTGTCTGATCAATCATGGCCTGGCTACCTCGTGGATAGTGCCGTTGCGGGTGGCGGGAAGGGTGGTCTACGGGTGAATGATGTGACCGACTACTTCAAACAGCCTTGATCCAGATCAATGTATGAATGGGAACCCAAGGGGATCGTATGCCTTTCCGGTGACCACTGCGACCGACCGCCGCAGGGGCCCGCTGTTGCCTGCGCCTACAATGACGAGCATCCCCGTTGCCTGTGAAGACCTTGAGCGCTGCCGAACCGACCGCCGCCGAGCCCCGTACCGCTGAAGAAGAATCGACCCTGCAGCGGCGTGCCCGCACCGCCTGGCTGGCCGGCCTGGCCCATGCCGCGCGCGGTCGCCAGCGGCTGGCGGCCCTGTGCATCAGCCTGTCCGGCGCCCTGCTGATCGGCCAGGCTGCCGCGATCGCCTGGCTGGTGCAGACGGTGCTGGTGGAGCGCGCGCCGCTGGCCAGCGGCCTGCCGGTGCTGGCGGCGCTGGCGGTCATCCTGGTGCTGCGCACGCTGCTGGGCAGCGCCACCCAGGCCGCCGCCGGTGACGTCGCCGATGCGGCCCGGCTGGCCCTGCGTGAACGCGTATTCGCGCGCCTGCTCGGCCACGGCCCGCTGTGGCTGCGCCAGCGCCGCACCGGCGAACTGGGCGAGCTGATGCTGCACCACGGCGATGCCATCGAAAGCTATTACAGCGGTTTCCTGCCGGTGCGCACCGAAGTGGTGGTGGTGCCGCTGTTGATCCTGGCCGCGGTGGCCTGGGTCGACTGGGTGGTGGCGCTGATCCTGCTGTTCACCGCGCCGCTGGTGCCGTTCTTCATGATGCTCGTGGGCTGGGGCGCCGAGGCCGCTGGTCGCGCGCAGCTGGGTGAACTGGCGCGCATGAGTGGTCACTTCGCCGACCGCATCAAGGGGCTGGGCCTGCTGCGCCTGTATGGGCGGGGCGAGGCCGAACTGGCCGGCATCGAAGCGGCTGCCGAAGGGGTGCGCGTGCGCACGATGAAGGTGCTGCGCATCGCCTTCCTGTCCTCCACCGTGCTGGAATTCTTCGCCTCGGTGAGCGTGGCGATGGTCGCGCTGTACCTCGGCCTGAGCTACCTGGGGCTGATGTCCCTGCATGCGACGGTGCCGACGCTGGGCGCGGGCCTGTTCTGCCTGCTGCTGGCGCCGGAATTCTATGCACCGCTGCGACGGCTGGCTGCGCATTACCACGACCGCGCCAATGCACTGGCCGCCGCTGCCGAAGTGGAACGCCTGCTGCTGTCGCTGCCGGAAGAGCCGGTGATGGCCGAGGTGCCGCTGGCACCGCTGGCGGTGGAGCCGGCCGAGGCCGCCTTGCCGCCGCTGCAGGCGCAGGGTCTGGTGCTGCGCCCGCTCGGTGCCCCGCACGATGTACTGCAGGGCGTGGACCTGCGGCTGGAGCCCGGCCAGCGGCTGGCCCTGGTCGGCCCCAGTGGCTCGGGCAAGAGCACGCTGCTGGAAGCGCTGGCCGGTTGGCTGCCGCCGCGTGCCGGCCGGGTGCAGCAACGCGCCGGCGTGCAGGTGGCCTATGCCAGCCAGCGCCCCTACCTGTTCCATGGTTCGATCGCCGACAACCTGCGGCTGGCCGACCCCGGTGCCGCCGATGCACGCCTGCGCGCGGTGGCCGAGGCGGCGCAGGTGCTGCAGTTCGCCCGGCGCCTGCCGGAGGGATTGGACACGCTGATCGGCGAGCGCGGCTTTGGCCTGTCCGGTGGCGAGGCGCGGCGCATCGGCCTGGCCCGCCTGCTGTTGCGTGACCCGCAGGTGCTGCTGCTGGATGAGCCGACCGCCTTCCTCGATGCCGAGACCGAAGCGGCGCTGCTGAGCAGCCTGGCCGCTTACGCGCGTGGCCGCAGCGTGGTGGTGGCCACCCACAGCCCAGCGGTGATCGCCTGGGCCGACCGCTGCCTGTTGTTGCCTGAAGGGCGTCTGGTCGATCCGGCACAGGCGGTGCGCGCATGAGCCGCTCGACCGATTCGCTGCGTGCGGTGTTCCTGCGCCACCGTCCGCGCCTGCTGCTGACGGTGCTGCTGCTGTGGATCACGATGCTGGCCGGCACTGCGCTGCTGGGCCTGTCCGGCGGCTTCCTTACCGCCGCCGCGCTGGCCGGTGCGGCAGGCCTGGCGCAGGGCTTCAATTTCTTCTCGCCCTCGGCCGGCATCCGCGGCCTGACCATGGCGCGCATCGTTTCGCGCTATTTCGAGAAGCTTGTCGGCCACGATGCCACCCTGCGCATCGCCCGCGACCTGCGCGTGTGGTTTTTCCGCCGCGCGCTGCCGCTGGCTCCGGCGCGGTTGGGTGCCACGCGCACCGGCGACCTGCTGGCGCGCCTGCTGGGCGACATCGGCGAGGTCGACGGCCTGCTGGTGCGCGCCATCGGGCCGCTGGTGGCGCTGGGCGCGTTGTCGCTGGTGGCGGTGGCTTCGGCTGCCCTGATCCTGCCCTCGGCCGCCGTGCTGCTGGCCGTGCTGGCGCTGCTGATCGGCTTCGGCGTGCCGTGGCTGGGCGTGCGCGGGCATGATGACGAAGAGGCCGACCGTGCCGCACATCGCGCCGCACTGCGTACTGCTGCATTCGAAGGCCTGGAGGGGGCGGGTGATCTGGCCGCGCTGCATGCCGACGCCGCGTGGCAGCTGAAGGTGCGGGTGGCGGCCAAGCAGCTGGCCTCGCGCGATCGGCGCCGACGCTGGCGGCTGATCGCCGCCTCGACCCTGCACGGCCTGGTGGCCGGTCTGGGTCTGGTGGCGATGCTGGCGCTGGCCCTGCAGGCCGCCGAGCAGCAGCGCATTCCCGCGGAAATGGCCGCCGGCCTGGTGTTCCTGACCGTGGCGATGATCGAGTTGTGGGCGGGCATGGGCCTGGCCTGGCAGTCGCTGCAGTCGGGCCGCATCGCCGCGGACCGCCTGCAGTCCATCGTCGAGCAGACGCCGACGGTTGAGGACCCGGTAGTGCCGCAGGCAGTGCCCAGCGCCGCGGCCGTGCAGTGGGAAAACGTGCATTTCCGTTGGCCGGGCGCGGCGCGGCCGGTACTGGCCGGCCTGCAGCTGAGCCTGGCGCCGGGTGAGCGCATCGCCATCCGCGGCGACAGCGGCAGTGGCAAGACCACGCTGTCGAGCCTGCTGCTGCGCCTGTGGGATCCGCAGCAGGGGCGGGTGAGCTACGGCGGTCGCGACCTGCGCGATTTCGCCCAGGAAGACTGGCACCGGCAGCTGGCGTGGCTGCCGCAGAACGCGCCGGTGTTCGCCGGCACGGTGGCCGAGAACCTGCGGCTGGGTGATCCGGACGCCAGCGATGACGCGCTGTGGGCAGTGCTGCGCCGCGTGCGCCTGGGTGAGTGGGCCGAGCGCAATGGCGGCCTGCAGACCTGGGTGGGCGAGAACGGCGCGACGATGTCGGCCGGCCAGGCAAGGCGGTTGGCCTTGGCGCGCGCGCTGCTGCGCAATGCACCGATCCTGTTGCTGGACGAACCGACCGAAGGGTTGGACGTGGATACCGCGCATGCGCTGCTGCAGGATCTGGCCGGATTGCTGGAGGGGCGCAGCCTGTTGATGATCACCCACGACGATCTGCCCGACGGCGTGGTCGATGCGCAGTACCGTTTGCGTGACGGTGTGCTCGAACGGGAAGCGTAATCGCCGCGGATTTACGTGTTCCGTCCGCCCGAGGTAGCGCCGGGCCATGCCCGGCGGCCGTTTGTGTGATCGCCGTGGTAGTGCCGGCCGCTGGCCGGCAATCGCGCATCCGCGTCGAACGTCATGAGGTTGCCGGCCAGCGGCCGGCACTACCCGTTCAAGCGCTTACCGCGAAAACTCGCGCAGCATCACTGCGATCGATGCCACGTTGGCCAGCACGCACAGCCAGAACACCCACTGGAATTCCGCCTTGCGGTGCTTGTGCCGGAACAGCGCCTGGCCCAGCAGCGAGCCCGGCCAGCCACCGGCGAAAGCCAGCAGCTGCAGGGTGCGCTCGGGAATACGCCATTGCTTGCGCTGTGCCGCCCGCTTGTCATGCCCGTACAGGCCGAACGACAGCACACTGGCCAGCAGGCACCAGCCACCCAGCCACAGCGGCAGCACGCCGCTGACCGTCAGCGCGATGAGCGCGCCGAACGCGGCCAGTGCCAGGTTGCGCCGCCAGGCCACTTACAGCGCGTCGAGGAAACCGCGCACGGCCGGGCCGAAGCGATCGAAATCGACGAGGAACGCGTCGTGGCCCTGCGGTGAGTCCAGGCCGATGAACTGTGCATCGGCACCGCCGGCACGCAGGCCGTCGGCGACCTGTTGCTGCTGCTGCACCGGGAACAGGATGTCGGTGTTGGCGCCGATGGCCAGCGCCTTTTCAACACGGATCTTCGCCAGCCCGGCCAGTACGTCACCGTCGGCGTACTCGGCCAGGTCGAACCAGTCCATCGAACGGCTCAGATACAGGTAGCAGTTCGGATCGAAGAAGCGCACGAAGCGCCGAGCATGGCCTTCGAGGTAGCTCTCGACCTGGAACTCCAGGCCGAACGGGTCATCGTCGGTCTGGTCCGAATCCAGTCGCACGCGACCGAAGCGGCCATCCCATTCCAGCGCGGAACGGTAGGTGATCACGCCCAGCTTGCGGGCCATGCGCATGCCCGATTCCGGATAGTCGGTTTCGGTGTAGCGCCCGCCGTCCCACTTGGGGTCGAGGCGGATGGCTTCGCGCTGCAGCGAGCGGATGGCGATGGAGAACGGCAATGCCTGCGCGCTGCCGGAAATGTTGATGTGGCTGCGGGCGATGCCCGGCTGCAGCATCAGCACTGCCAGCGCGGTCATGCCGCCCATCGAATTGCCGACCACGCAGGCCAGCTGTTCGATGCCCAGGGCATGCACGACCTCGATGGCCGCGCGTGCACCGTCTTCCACCGACAGTTCCGGGAAGTCGAGGCGATAGAGCTCGCCCGTGGCCGGGTTCAACGAGGCCGGGCCGGTCGAGCCCTTGCAGCTGCCCAGCGAATTGACGCAGACCACGAACCAGCGGTCGGTGTCGATCGGCTTGCCGGCGCCGACCATCGCTTCCCACCAGCCCGGGGCCGGGTTTTCTGCGTTGGCGGCGGCATGTGCGTCCGGCGACAGGCCGGTGACGATCAGGATCGCGTTGCGGCCGTCGGCGGCCAGCGTGCCCCAGGTCTCGTAGGCCACGCGTGCTCCGTGCAGGGCGCCACCGCGCTTGAACGGGAACGGCGAGGGCAGGGCATGGAAGCGGGTGCCGGGCGGAATGAATTCGGTCATGCGGGCATTCTAGCGGGGCAGACACCGGTAGTGGCGGCCCCCGGCCCGCCCGGCCCGGGGGGGGGGGGGCCCCCCCCCCCCC
>NZ_JACVTV010000151.1:0-7500 GCF_016624625.1 Stenotrophomonas sp. S41
GGGTCTTGGGGCTTCCAGTGCCCGCCCCGCGGGGGGGGGGCGCCCCGCCGCGCCGGCATGGATCAGTTGTCTTCCAGTTCCATGTTGATGGCCAGCGAGCGGATTTCCTTCACGAGGACGTTGAAGGATTCCGGCATGCCCGCGACCATCTCGTGCTCACCGTCGACGATGTTCTTGTACATCTGGTTGCGGCCCTGCACGTCATCGGACTTCACCGTCAGCATTTCCTGCAGGGTGTAGGCCGCGCCGTAGGCTTCCAGCGCCCAGACTTCCATTTCACCGAAGCGCTGGCCACCGAACTGCGCCTTGCCGCCCAGCGGCTGCTGGGTGACGAGCGAGTACGGACCGGTCGAACGGGCGTGCATCTTGTCGTCGACCAGGTGGTTCAGCTTCAGGTAGTGCATGTAACCGACGGTGGTGTGGCGGTCGAAGGCTTCACCGGTGCGGCCGTCGTACAGCTGGGTCTGGCCACTGCTCGGCAGGTCGGCCAGTTCCAGCATGCGCTTGATTTCCGCTTCGGTGGCGCCGTCGAAGACCGGGGTAGCCATCGGCACGCCGTCGGTCAGGTTACGGGCCAGACGCAGCAGTTCCTCGTCACTGAACTGCGACAGGTCGACACGGTTGGCCACGTTGGTGTCGTCGTGGTTGTAGATGTCGTCCAGGAACTTGCGCAGGTCGGCAACCGCAGCCTGGGCTTCCATCATCGCCTGGATCTTGCGACCCAGACCCTTGGCTGCCCAGCCCAGGTGCACTTCAAGGATCTGGCCGATGTTCATACGCGACGGCACGCCCAGCGGGTTCAGCACGATGTCCACGGTTTCACCCGAGGCCATGTACGGCATGTCCTCGACCGGCACCACGTTGGAGACCACACCCTTGTTGCCGTGGCGGCCTGCCATCTTGTCGCCCGGCTGGATGCGGCGCTTCACGGCCAGGAACACCTTGACCATCTTCAGCACGCCCGGGGCGAGGTCGTCGCCGGCGGTGATCTTGCCGCGCTTGTCGGCGAAGCGACGCTCGAATTCCTTCTCGTGCGCCTGGATCTGCTTCTGGGCGCGCTCGATGGCTTCCGAAGCGTCCTCGTCCTTCATGCGCAGGGCGAACCAGTCAGCCTTCTTCAGGCCGTCCAGGTAGGCGTCGGAGATGACGTCGCCCTTCTTCAGGCCGGCACCACCGTTGACCACCTTGCCCACGATCTGCGAACGCAGACGCATGTAGATGGCCGCTTCCAGGATGCGGAACTGGTCGTCGAAGTCCTTCTTGACGCGCTTGATTTCAGACTCTTCGATCTGGCGGGCGCGCTTGTCCTTCTCGATGCCGTCGCGGGTGAAGACCTGCACGTCGATGACGGTGCCGTCCATGCCCGGCGGAACGCGCAGCGAGCTGTCCTTAACGTCCGAAGCCTTCTCGCCGAAGATCGCGCGCAGCAGCTTCTCTTCCGGGGTCAGCTGGCTTTCGCCCTTCGGGGTGACCTTGCCGACCATGATGTCGCCGGCGCGGACTTCCGCACCGATGTACACCACGCCGCTTTCGTCCAGGCGGTTCAGCGCCTGCTCGGAAACGTTCGGGATGTCGGCGGAGATTTCCTCCGGCCCCAGCTTGGTGTCACGCGCGACGCAGGTCAGCTCTTCGATGTGGATCGTGGTGTAGCGATCCTCTTCCACCACGCGCTCGGAGAGCAGGATGGAGTCTTCGAAGTTGTAGCCGTTCCACGGCATGAACGCGATCAGCATGTTCTGGCCCAGGGCCAGTTCGCCGATGTCGGTGGACGGACCGTCGGCCAGCACGTCGCCGCGGGCGATGACGTCACCCACCTGGACCAGCGGACGCTGGTTGATGCAGGTGTTCTGGTTCGAACGGGTGTACTTGACCAGGTTGTAGATGTCGACGCCGGCGTCGGTGGCACCGACGATTTCTTCCTCGACCACCTTGACCACGATGCGCGCGGCATCGATCTGCACGATCTCGCCACCACGACGGGCGTTGACGGTCACACCGGAGTCACGCGCCACGGCGCGCTCGATGCCGGTACCGACCAGCGGCTTCTGCGCACGCAGGGTCGGCACGGCCTGACGCTGCATGTTCGCGCCCATCAGTGCGCGGTTTGCGTCATCGTGCTCCAGGAACGGAACCAGCGCGGCCGCGATCGACACGGTCTGCATCGGCGAGACGTCCATGAAGTGGACTTCCGCCGGCGGCTTCAGCAGCGATTCGCCCTGGAAACGGCAGGGAACGAACTGCTCGGTCAGCACGCTGTCGGCATTGGTCAGGGCGTTGGCCTGCGCAATGACGTACTCGTTTTCTTCGATGGCCGACAGGAACTCGACTTCGTCGTACACCTTGCCGTCCACGACCTTGCGGTACGGGGTCTCGAGGAAACCGTACTTGTTGGTGCGGGCGTACACGGCCAGCGAGTTGATCAGGCCGATGTTCGGGCCTTCCGGCGTTTCGATGGTGCAGACGCGGCCGTAATGGGTCGGGTGCACGTCGCGCACTTCGAAGCCGGCGCGCTCACGGGTCAGGCCGCCCGGGCCCAGGGCCGAGACGCGACGCTTGTGGGTCACTTCCGACAGCGGGTTGTTCTGATCCATGAACTGCGACAGCTGCGAGGAGCCGAAGAATTCCTTGATGGCAGCGGCAACCGGCTTGGCGTTGATCAGCTCCTGCGGGGTCAGGCCTTCCGACTCGGCCATCGACAGGCGCTCCTTGACCGCGCGCTCGACGCGGACCAGGCCGACGCGGAACACGTTCTCGGCCATTTCGCCGACCGAACGCACGCGACGGTTGCCCAGGTGATCGATGTCATCGACCACGCCGCGACCGTTACGGATCTCGGTCAGGACCTTGATCACGTCCAGGATGTCGGAGCTGTCGCCGTGGGCACCGACCAGGCGCTTGGACTCTTCGTCGTTGCGCTCGCCGAAGTACTTGCTGTCATACAGCACGGCTTCGCCGGTGGTTTCCTTGCGGCCCACGCGACGGTTGAACTTCATGCGGCCGACCGCGGACAGGTCGTAGCGCTCGAAGGTGAAGAACAGGTTGTGGAACAGGTTCTGCGCGGCATCCTTGGTCGGCGGCTCACCCGGACGCATCATGCGGTAGATTTCGACCAGGGCTTCCAGCTGGGTCTTGGTCGGATCGATGCGCAGGGTGTTGGACAGGTACGGGCCACGATCCAGGTCGTTCACCCACAGGGTGCCCACCGCATCGACGCCGGCCTTGCGGAAGTTCTGCAGCTGCTCGTCGCTGATCTCGTCGTTGGCCTGGGCCAGCAGTTCGCCGGTCGAGGCATCGACCACGTCGTGCGACAGGATGCGGCCGACGATGTAGTCGTCCGGCACGGCCAGGGCGGCAATGCCCGAGGCTTCCAGCTGCTTGATGTGGCGCGCGGTGATGCGCTTGCCGGCTTCCACGATGACCTTGTCGCCGTCGGCGAGGTCGAAGCCCAGGGTTTCGCCACGCAGGCGCTCCGGCACCAGCTCCAGCTGGACGCCTTCATCCGGGTTGATGTGGAAGGTGTTGATCTCGAAGAACTCGGCCAGCATCTCTTCGTTGCTGTAGCCAAGCGCGCGCAGCAGGATCGACACCGGCAGCTTGCGGCGACGGTCGATACGGGTGAACAGCGCGTCCTTCGGGTCGAACTCGAAGTCCAGCCAGGAACCGCGGTAAGGAATGATGCGGGCGCTGTACAGCAGCTTGCCCGAGCTGTGGGTCTTGCCACGGTCGTGGTCGAAGAACACGCCCGGCGAACGGTGCAGCTGCGAGACGATGACGCGCTCGGTGCCGTTGACGATGAAGGTGCCGTTCTCGGTCATCAGCGGGATTTCGCCCAGATAGACCTCCTGCTCCTTCACGTACTTGATGGCCTTGGTCGACGACTCGCGGTCGTAGATGACCAGGCGCACGGTCACGCGCAGCGGCGCACCGTAGCTCATGCCACGCTGACGGCACTCACGCTCGTCGAAGACCGGCTCGCCCAGCTTGTAGCCGACGTATTCCAGGGCGGCATTGCCGCTGTAGCTGGCGATCGGGAAGACCGACTTCAGCGCAGCGTGCAGGCCGTAATCGGCGCGCTTGGCCGGATCGATGTTTTCCTGCAGGAAATCACGGTAGGAGTCCACCTGGATGGCCAGCAGGAACGGCACTTCGAGGATCGAGCGCTGCTTGCCGAAATCCTTGCGGATACGCTTTTTTTCGGTGAACGAATAGGACGTCATGAGGTCTTCCACCTTGTTGTGCGGGCCGTGCGCCCACGACCCGAAGGAAACTTGAAATTGTCAGTTGGAAGTCGCTGGTATTGCCGGCACCAGCACGCCTTCTCTTGCTACTTCCAACTGCCAACTCGTCTGCATCTACTGCCCTGCTGCCGCGCGTGGCGCTGGCTGGCGAGGTTGTGACCGCAGCCCGTGTTGGGCTTTTTCTTGCTTGAACAGTCGACTAACAGTCGACTCTACACAGTCGACTCAACCGATACCGCAACAACGACCAAAGGCCGGAGGCTTACGCCCCCAGCCTTGGCTGCATCGCCGTGAATCGATGACGATGCAAGGGAAGTGCTTACTTGACTTCGACAGTCGCGCCAGCAGCTTCCAGGTCCTTCTTCATCTTCTCGGCTTCGTCCTTCGAAGCGTTGTCCTTCAGGACGCCACCGGCTTCGGCCAGGTCCTTCGCTTCCTTCAGGCCCAGGCCGGTGATGGCGCGGACGGCCTTGATGACTTCAACCTTCTTGTCGCCAGCGGACTTCAGGGTGACGACGAATTCGGTCTGCTCTTCAACGACGGCAGCCGGGCCAGCCACAGCGGCGGCAACCGGAGCAGCGGCGGAGACGCCGAACTTCTCTTCGATGGCCTTGACCAGCTCCATCACTTCCATCAGGGACTTCTCGGCGATGGCGTCGACGATCTGTTCGTTGGTAAGGGACATGATAATTACCTTTGGATGATTTTCTGGGTTGAGGTTCCGTCAGGAACCACTAAATAGTCGAAACTCAGGCGGTCTCGGCGGCCGGTTCAGCAGCTTCAGCGGCTTCAGCGGCTTCGCCACCGTTCTGCTTGTCACCGACAGCCTTGATGGCGCGGGCGAACATCGTGACCGGCTCGGCCAGGACGCGTGCCAGCATTGCCAGGGCCTGGTCGCGGGTCGGCAGCGATGCCAGAACCTCGACGTGGCTCGCCGGGAACACTTCACCACCGATGGCGACGACCTTAGCCTTCAGCTTGTCGTTGCCCTTGGCGGCTTCCTTGATCAGGCGACCGGCTGCGCCGGGCTCCTCGAGCGAGAACGCGTACAGCAGCGGACCAACCATCTGGTCCTGTGCGACTGCGAACTCGGTGCCTTCAACGGCGCGCGAAGCCAGGGTGTTCTTGACAACTTTCAAGAAAACACCGGTTTCACGAGCCTGCTTGCGCATCGCGGTCATCTGGGCGACCGTGGTGCCAGCGTATTCGGCTGCGATCAAGGAGTGGGCCTTGGCGGCGACGTCTGCCAGCTCGGCGACTACTTCTTGCTTCTGGGACAGATTGAGAGCCATTGCACTCCTCCAATTGAACTCCGCTTACGGCTCCTGCCGTGTGCGGTCCTGTGCGGCATCCGTCCTGGACGCCGGGAACATCGGAATGATGCTCCGGGGGTGGGCCGTTCCAGACCTGGAGTGCAATCGGGGAAGATCCCAGACGTGCGTGAACCAGAAAAACTCCAGAAGGGCACCATCTACGCAGGTTGATTCCGAAGAATCCATTAAGCGGTCATTGCTGCTCCGGCGGCGACTCCCTGCCATATCGAGCTTCCGTGCCCGTCGCCGGTATTGCCACGACCGCGCCTGCGGTCTTTGACGGCTACCGCCAGCGATGGACTGCCGGCGACGCCTTCAAATGTCACGGTCACGGTGCCCGAGGGTACCGTGACCGCTTGAAACAATTACTTCAGGGTCAGCGACGACTGGTCGACGGTGACGCCCGGGCCCATCGTCGAGCTGACCGAAACCTTCTGCAGGTAGGTGCCCTTCGAGGTCGCCGGCTTGGCCTTGATCAGGTCCAGCAGCAGCGCGGTCAGGTTCGACTTCAGCGCGTCTTCGGCGAAGTCGGCCTTGCCGATGGTGCAGTGGATGATACCGGCCTTGTCGGTGCGGTAACGGACCTGGCCCGACTTGGCGTTCTTCACGGCTTCACCCGGGTTCGGGGAAACGGTGCCGACCTTCGGGTTCGGCATCAGGCCGCGCGGGCCCAGCACGGTGCCCAGCTTACCGACGACGCGCATGGCGTCCGGGGTCGCGATGACGACGTCGTAGTTCAGATCGCCGGCCTGCATCTTCTCGGCCAGATCGTCCATACCGACGGCTTCGGCGCCAGCGGCCAGGGCTTCGTCAGCCTTGGCACCGGCCGGAGCGAAGACGGCGACGCGGACCGACTTGCCGGTACCAGCCGGCAGCACGGTGGAGCCACGGACCTGCTGGTCGGACTTCTTGGCATCGACGCCCAGGCGCACGGCAACGTCGATCGACTCGACGAACTTGGCCTTGGCGGCGGTCTTCAGGATGTTGATCGCGTCTTCGAAGGCGTACGACTTGCCCGGGACAACGGCGGCCTTGATGGCCTTTTCGCGCTTGTTCTGTGCCATCTGATTAACCCTCCACCACGAGGCCCATGGAACGGGCAGAGCCAGCGATGGTACGCACGGCGGCGTCCAGATCGGCGGCAGTCAGATCCGGTTCCTTCGCCTTGGCGATCTCTTCCAGCTGCTTACGGGTGACCTTGCCGACCTTCTCGGTGTTCGGGCGCTTGGAGCCCGACGAGATGCCAGCGGCCTTCTTCAGCAGGGTGGTGGCCGGGGTGCTCTTGGTGATGAAGGTGAACGTACGGTCCGAGTAGGCCGTGATGATCACCGGAACCGGCAGACCCGGCTCGAGCTTCTGCGTGGCAGCGTTGAACGCCTTGCAGAATTCCATGATGTTCAGGCCGCGCTGACCCAGCGCAGGACCGACCGGCGGCGAGGGGTTGGCCTGACCGGCCTTCACCTGCAGCTTGATGTAACCGACAACTTTCTTTGCCATGAGTATGCTCTCCGGGTGCTAGCGCCTTGCGACAACAGGCTCCCCATCGGACCGGGAATCACGCGTCCCGGCATCGCGTTTTGAAATCATGCTGAAGGCCGCCTTGCGGCGGCTTCATCCTGCTGGCTTCCCAGCGGGGAGCCGCGCACTATATCAGGTTTTTTCTTCACATGCCTGAAGCGGCACGTAAACGAACGAAACCGGGCTGAGCCCGGTTCCTCTTGTAGAGTCGAGCCATGCTCGACTGACCCGCAAAGTCGAGCATGGCTCGACTCTACAAAACCGGTCAGACGGCCTTTTCGACCTGGCCGAACTCGAGTTCGACCGGGGTGGCACGACCGAAGATCAGCACCGAGACGCGCAGACGGCTCTTCTCGTAGTTGACTTCTTCGACGACGCCATTGAAATCATTGAACGGGCCGTCGGTGACGCGGACCATCTGGCCCGGCTCG
>NZ_JACVTV010000152.1:0-8446 GCF_016624625.1 Stenotrophomonas sp. S41
AGTTGACTCTTAATCAATAGGTCCAAGGTTCGAATCCTTGACAGCCCACCAGACGAAAGCCACTTGGTCCGCCAAGTGGCTTTTTTCTTGCCTGCGGTCCAGCGATCCGCCGCAGCTGCGCATCCACGCATGGCGTGGATCTACCATCGCCAAGTGGCTTTTTTCTTGCCTGCGATCGGGCGATTCGCGTGGTCGGGACGCATCCACGCATGGCGTGGATCTACTGATCAATCGGCGCGTCATATCCACGCATGGCGTGGATCTACTGAAGCGATGCTTAAAACTGGGTTACATGCGTCATCAGTGTTTTCAATGCTGTGCGCTGCATCTCACCGGCCGCGCTTCGCATCACTCCCAATGGGTGTTCCGCGCCAGAAGCGCATGCATGTGGAGTGAGTCTTGATGATTGCAATGAAGAGGAATGCAGGGCTGATCGTGTCAGGCGTGCTGCTGCTCGCATTGGTGGGCTGCAAGGCCGGTGAGTCGCCATCGACCACAGACGACCACGCGCAGACCGTGCCGCGTGATGCCGATACGGCGAGCATGGCGGCGCAGCCGGCGACGCCTTCGGAGAACGGTGGGACGACCGAGGCGGTCGAGATCACCCGCGCGGACGATGGGTCGTCGGTGCAGCTGCGCAAGGTCGATGCGACCGATGCGCCAGCGGCGACCGAACCCGCGCAGCCGGCCGAACCCGCGCACTGAGCCTGCCGGGCCCGGCGTGGTTCAGGCCATCCGGGCCCTTGCGAACGACGTGCGAACGCTGCGCAGGCGTCGTCCGCTTTCGTAGGCCAGCAGTGGCAGCGCCCAGCTGAGCACCAGCAGGCTGGGCACCATCACCAGCGGCGACGCCAGCTGCATCAGTGCCGGTACCAGCAGGAACAGGCGAAACACGGCGGGTGACAGCGTCACCAGGTAGCTGCGCAGCATCCAGCGCCGGTGCGCGTCGATGTTGCCACGGCGGATCGTGCGGTAGCCGCGCAAAGAGGTGATCAGCCAGGCAAGACCGGTGGCGGCAAACGCGAGTTTCAGTGCCAGCCAGCCCTGGGTGGTGACCAGCAGCCCGACCACGGCGGTGCTGCCAATCAGGATGCCCAGCAGGTAGGTGCGTCCCAGCCAGCGGTGCAGGGCGGGCCAGCGCCGGCGCAACGCCGCCACGAACTGGCTGGCCCCGGCCAGCATGGCCAGGCTGCCACCGGCGACGTGCAGCCACAGCCAGCTGCGCCGGTCCCAGAACATGCCGTAGGCCTCCGGCGTCACCTGCACATAGCGCTGTGCGGTAACCCACAGGAAGTGGCCGGCCACGGCCAGGCCCAAAAGCCAGGCGGCGGCCTTCCACCCGGCGATCCAGGTGCGCGGGGAGGGCGGGGCAGTGCTGATGTGCTCCATCGGGACGTCCAGCCGGGGCAATCCGGCGAGTCTGCGCGAAATGCGTGGGAATTCGCATTCAGCTTTGTCATGCCTTTCGCTTTCCAGCCCCGCCTGCGACAATGAACCTCTGTGCCGGCCACGCGAAAGTGGCGGAATTGGTAGACGCCCTGGATTTAGGTTCCAGTGTCGCAAGGCGTGGGGGTTCGAGTCCCCCCTTTCGCACCAGTGCCGGCCTGTCTCCGCCCTGATCGGGCCGCCGACGGACCCTTGACCGCCACGCGCTGGCAGTGCAGGCCGAATTGGGCGAAACTAAAGGGCTGCGGCAAGCAGGCGCGTCCCAGACGTCGTGTCCTTACAACCGTTTCATCCCAATCATCGAGCCGGGGGCGTGGGCCACCGGTGGCAGGAGTCAACATGCAAGCTTCGATCGAAACCATCGGCAACCTGGAACGCCGCCTGAGCTTCTCGCTGCCGGAAGACCGTCTGCAGAGCCACATCAACGGCCGCCTGGGCGAAATCGCCCGTACCACCCGCATCAAGGGCTTCCGCCCGGGCAAGGTGCCGGCCAAGGTGATCGAGCAGCGCTTCGGCGCGCAGGTCCGTGGCGAGGCGCTGGACGGCCTGCTGCGCGAAACCTTCGATGCCGCCGTGCGTGAGCACGACCTGCGCATCGTCGGCAGCCCGCGCATCGACAAGGGCGAAGAGGGTGAATTCTCCTTCGTCGCCACCGTGGAAGTGGTGCCGGACTTCGGCGACATCGACGTCAGCAAGCTGACCGTGGTGCGCCACACCGCTGAAATCACCGACGCCGACATCGACCAGATGATCGAGAACCTGCAGAACCAGCGTCGTACCTGGGCCCCGGTCTCCCGTGGCGCGCAGGACGGCGACCTGGTCGCGCTGGAAACCTGGTCGCAGGCCGGCGAAGAGCGCCTGCCGGCTGAAGGCACCGAGAAGGGTTCGATCGTGCTCGGCCAGGGCATGATGTTCGAAACCATCGAAAAGGGTCTGGTCGGCCTGGCCAAGGGTGAAGAAAAGACCCTGGACGTCGAGTTCCCGGCTGACTGGCGCGTGCCGGTGCTGGCTGGCAAGACCGTGCAGGTCACCGTCAAGGTCGTCGAGCTGTCCGAGCCGGTCGTGCCGGCCGTCGATGAAGCCTTCATCAAGAGCTTCGGCGTGAAGGGCGGCGACGTCGAGCAGTTCCGCAGCGACATCCGCGCCAACCTGGAGCGCGAGCTGAAGGGCGCCCTGATGAACCGCCTGCGCCGCGAAGTGGGCGAGCAGCTGATCGCCGCCTATTCGTCGGTGGAAATGCCGCCGCGCCTGGTCGAGAACGAAGCCCGCGCCATGCTGGGCCAGCAGGTCGAGCAGGCCCGCCGCAACGGCCAGAACGTCGGTGAAATCCCGGCCGATGCCCACGAAGGCTTCAAGGACGCCGCCGCCAAGCGCGTGCTGGTCGGCCTGGTGGTGGGCGAAGTTGCCCGCACCAACGACCTGCGCCTGGAACCCAAGCGCCTGAATGAAACGATGCGTCTGATCGCTTCGACCTACGAAGAGCCGGAACAGGTCATTGAGATGTACCGCAACGACCCCCAGCTGATGTCTGGTCTGCAGAACCGTGTGATGGAAGAGCAGGTGATCGACTGGATCGCCGAGCGCGCCCAGCACACCGAAGAAAAGCTGTCGTTCCAGGACGCGATCCGCCAGTAATACGGGGCGGATCTCCCCATACCCCGCGCCTGCCCTGGCGCGGGGGTGTTTCCCCCCAAGACAGGTACCTCACGAAATGGACAACCGGACCAAAGCCCTGAACATGGTTCCCATGGTGGTCGAGCAGACCAGCCGCGGCGAGCGTGCCTACGACATCTATTCGCGCCTGTTGAAGGAGCGCCTGATCTTCCTCGTGGGCCCGATCGACGATCACATGGCCAACGTGGTGGTGGCGCAGCTGCTGTTCCTGGAAGCGGAAAACCCGGAAAAGGACATCAGCATCTATATCAACTCGCCGGGTGGCGTGGTCACCGCCGGCATGGCGATCTACGACACCATGCAGTACATCAAGCCGGACGTGAGCACCATCTGCGTCGGCCAGGCCGCCTCGATGGGCGCCCTGCTGCTGGCCTCGGGCGCTGCCGGCAAGCGTTATGCGCTGCCGAACTCGCGCGTGATGATCCACCAGCCGCTGGGCGGCTTCCAGGGCCAGGCCACGGACATCGACATCCATGCCCGTGAAATCCTGACCCTGCGTTCGCGCCTGAACGAAGTGCTGGCCAAGCACACCGGCCAGTCGCTGGAAACGATCGCCCGCGACACCGAGCGCGACAACTTCAAGAGCGCGGTCGACTCGGTGGCCTATGGCCTGGTCGACCAGGTGCTGGAGCGTCGTCCGGAAGAGTCGATCCAGGCCGGTTGATCGGCCTGCACGGGGCCAGGGAGGCCCCGTTCCTGCAGGGTCGGACCGGGACTGTCGTCCCTCCGGCCCTGTGCTATTCTCGAATCGAACCCCCGTTCAGCGGGTGGGGTAACTGGGTAAGCGAAGCATGAGCGAAGACCGCCAAGGTCGTTCCACGGACACCGGCAAGATCCTCTACTGCTCTTTCTGTGGAAAGAGCCAGCATGAAGTGCGCAAGCTTATTGCGGGTCCGAGCGTGTTCATCTGCGATGAATGCGTGGAGCTGTGCAACGACATCATCCGTGAAGAACTCGAGGAAAAGGCGCAGTCGGCGCGCAGTTCGCTGCCCAAGCCGCGCGAGATCCTCGAGGTGCTCGACCAGTACGTGATTGGCCAGAACCGGGCCAAGCGCACCCTGGCCGTGGCCGTCTACAACCACTACAAGCGCATCGAGAGCCGGCAGAAGAACGATGAGGTCGAACTGGCCAAGTCGAACATCCTGCTGGTCGGCCCGACCGGTTCGGGCAAGACGCTGCTGGCCGAAACTCTGGCCCGCCTGCTCAACGTGCCGTTCACCATGGCCGACGCCACCACGCTGACCGAAGCCGGTTACGTGGGCGAGGACGTGGAGAACATCATCCAGAAGCTGCTGCAGAAGTGCGACTACGACGTCGAGAAGGCACAGCAGGGCATCGTCTACATCGATGAAATCGACAAGATCTCGCGCAAGAGCGAGAACCCGTCGATCACCCGCGATGTGTCCGGCGAAGGCGTCCAGCAGGCCCTGCTGAAGCTGATCGAAGGCACCGTGGCCAGCGTTCCGCCGCAGGGCGGCCGCAAGCACCCGCAGCAGGAATTCCTGCAGGTGGACACCAAGAACATCCTGTTCATCTGTGGCGGCGCGTTTGCCGGCCTGGACAAGGTGATCCAGCAGCGTTCCAACGACGCCGGCGGCATCGGCTTCGGCGCCAAGGTGAAGAGTGCCGAGCGCAAGGTGGAAGTGGGCAAGGTGCTGGCTGAAGTCGAGCCGGAAGACCTGATCAAGTTCGGCCTGATCCCCGAGTTCGTCGGCCGCCTGCCGGTGGTGGCGACCCTGGAGGAGCTGGACGAGCCGGCCCTGATCAAGATCCTGACCGAGCCGAAGAACGCCATCACCAAGCAGTTCAAGAAGCTGTTCGAGATGGAGAACGTCGAGCTCGAGTTCCGTCCGGACGCGCTGTCGGCCATCGCCAGGAAGGCGCTCAAGCGCAAGACCGGCGCGCGTGGCCTGCGCACCATCGTCGAATCGGTCCTGCTGGACACCATGTACGACCTTCCCTCGCAGGAAAACGTCAGCAAGGTGGTCGTGGATGAATCGGTGATCGAGCACAAGTCCGAGCCGTACCTGATCTACCAGACCCCGGTGGCCCCTGAACAGAAGGCCGCAGGCGCCGAGTGATCCTTTCAAGTTTTTGATTTGAAAGGATTTTCAACGAACGCCTTGCATCTGAAAGCCGATGGCCCCATAACGGGGCCATCGGCTTTTTTTGTCTCCGGAAGATGCCCTCCCGGAGACGGTTTTCCCCTTCCCTGGAGCCCCCATGGCCCGTTCCCCAAGTGAAACCCTCGACCTGCCGGTCCTGCCGCTGCGCGACGTAGTGGTGTTCCCGCACATGGTCATCCCGCTGTTCGTCGGCCGTGACAAGTCCATGCACGCGCTCGAACAGGCAATGGAGGCAGACAAGCGCATCCTGCTGCTGGCGCAGAAGTCGGCCGAGACCGACGACCCGCATGCGGCCGACCTCTACCAGGTCGGTACGCTGGCGCAGGTGCTGCAGCTGCTGAAGCTGCCCGACGGCACCATCAAGGTGCTGGTCGAAGGCCTGTCGCGCGTGCAGGTCACCCACGTCGACGAGCGTGATGGCTCGCTGCACGGCCAGGCCGTGGAAATCGACGCGGCCGATCCGCGCGAACCGCGCGAGATCGAGGCCATCGCCCGCTCGCTGATGTCGCTGTTCGAGCAGTACGTCAAGACCAACCGCAAGCTGCCGCCGGAGCTGCTGCAGACCCTGGCCGGCATCGACGAGCCGGCGCGCCTGGCCGACACCATCGCCGCGCACATCAGCGTTCGCCTGGCCGACAAGCAGCGCCTGCTGGAAACGCTGGCCGTGGGCGAGCGCCTGGAGATGCTGGTCGGCCTGGTCGACGGCGAGATCGACGTGCAGCAGATGGAAAAGCGCATCCGCGGCCGCGTGAAGTCGCAGATGGAAAAGAGCCAGCGCGAGTACTACCTCAACGAACAGATGAAGGCCATCCAGAAAGAACTGGGTGACCTCGACGACGCGCCGGGCGAGCTGGAAGAGCTGGCCCGCAAGATCGCCGAAGCCGGCATGCCCAAGCCGGTGGAAACCAAGGCGCGCAATGAGCTGAACAAGCTCAAGCAGATGTCGCCGATGTCGGCCGAAGCGGCCGTCGTGCGCAACTACCTGGAGTGGCTGCTGGGCGTGCCGTGGAAGAAGCGCACCAAGGTGCGCAAGGACCTGAAGGCCGCGCAGGACACCCTCGACGCCGACCACTACGGCCTGGACAAGGTCAAGGACCGCATCCTGGAATATCTGGCGGTGCAGTCGCGCGTGAAGCAGATGAAGGGCCCGATCCTGTGCCTGGTCGGTCCGCCGGGCGTGGGCAAGACCTCGCTGGGTCAGTCCATCGCCAAGGCCACCAACCGCAAGTTCGTGCGCATGTCGCTGGGCGGCGTGCGCGACGAGGCCGAGATCCGTGGCCACCGCCGTACCTACGTCGGTTCGATGCCGGGCCGCATCGTGCAGAACCTCAACAAGGTGGGCAGCAAGAACGCGCTGTTCGTGCTCGATGAGATCGACAAGATGTCGATGGACTTCCGTGGCGATCCGTCCTCGGCGCTGCTGGAAGTGCTCGACCCGGAGCAGAACAACGCGTTCAACGACCACTACCTGGAAGTGGACCTGGACCTGTCCGAAGTGATGTTCGTGGCGACCTCCAACTCGCTCAACATCCCGGGCCCGCTGCTGGACCGCATGGAAGTGATCCGCATCCCCGGCTACACCGAGGATGAGAAGCTCAACATCGCCACCCGTTACCTGTCGCCGAAGCAGATCAAGGCCAATGGCCTGAAGCCGGAAGAACTGGAAATCGGCAGCGATGCCATCCAGGACATCGTGCGTTACTACACGCGCGAATCCGGCGTGCGCAACCTGGAACGCGAGATCGCCAAGATCTGCCGCAAGGTGGTGAAGGAGATCGCGCTGGCCGGCCCGCAGCCGGTGAAGGCGAAGAAGGGCGCGAAGAAGTCCAAGGCCCTGGTCAGCGTCACCAGCAAGAACCTGGACAAGTACCTGGGCGTGCGTCGCTTCGATTTCGGCCGCGCCGAGGAAGCCAACGAAATCGGCCTGGTCACCGGCCTGGCCTGGACCGAAGTGGGCGGCGACCTGCTGCAGATCGAATCGACCCTGGTACCGGGCAAGGGCCAGCTGATCCTGACCGGCCAGCTCGGCAACGTGATGAAGGAATCGGCATCGGCGGCGCTGTCGGTGGTGCGTTCGCGCGCCGTTGGTTTCGGCATCGATGCGGACTTTCTGCAGAAGCACGACGTGCACGTGCACGTGCCCGATGGCGCCACGCCGAAGGACGGCCCCAGTGCCGGCGCGGCGATGGTCACCTCGCTGGTGTCGATGCTGAGCAAGGTGCCGGTGCGTGCCGACGTGGCGATGACCGGTGAGATCACCCTGCGCGGTCGCGTCACCGCCATCGGTGGTCTGAAGGAAAAGCTGCTGGCGGCACTGCGTGGCGGTATCCGCACGGTCATCATTCCCGAGGAGAACCGCAAGGACCTGGCCGACATCCCGGCCAACGTCACCCGCGACCTGCAGATCGTGCCGGTGAAGTACATCGAGGAAGTGCTGGACCTGGCGCTGGAGCGTCCGCTGGCACCGAAGAAGGCGCGCAAGAGTGCGCAGCGCGTCACGGTGCGCAGCAAGGCCAAACCGAGTGGAAACGCGCGCGTCAAGCATTGACGCGCGCGGTCGAAATGCCTGAAACCCGCGTCGTTGCTGGCTTTCCACCTTGCGTGGGGGTAGGGGCGCTGGTATAAAAGCAGCACCCGCGAATGAGTGATCGCAGTCTGGCGATCGCTGAATTCGGCGAACAGTTTCCACATGGCGGCCGTGCGCGCATCGCGTGCGGTTGCTTCCCTGTCGAATAAGCGGAACCCACCGCCAAAGGAGTTGTACAGAATGAACAAGACCGAATTGATCGATGCCGTTGCTGAAGCCGCCGACCTGACCAAGGCCGAGTCCAGCCGCGCTGTCGATGCCGTCGTTGCTGCCGTAACCAAGGCGCTGAAGGACGGCGATGCGGTCACCCTGGTTGGCTTCGGTACCTTCCAGGTCCGCGACCGTGCTGCCCGCACCGGCCGCAACCCGAAGACCGGCGACACCATCAAGATCGCTGCTTCGAAGAATCCGTCGTTCAAGGCTGGTAAGGCCCTGAAGGATGCTGTAAACTAAGCGGCTCGCTGGGGTGCTTAGCTCAGCGGTAGAGCGTCTCCTTTACACGGAGAGGGTCGGGGGTTCGAAACCCTCAGCACCCACCACAGCACCGCAGTAAAAGTTCAAGTGTGGAGCGGTAGTTCAGCTGGTTAGAATGCTGGCCTGTCACGCCGGAGGT
>NZ_JACVTV010000153.1:0-8158 GCF_016624625.1 Stenotrophomonas sp. S41
TCCCCCAATAGCGTTACCCGGGCAGGGCCGCCGATGGCCGGCCATCGCCGCCACCCAACGGCCCCGCATCACGCGGGGCCGTCTGCGTTTACTGGATGGTGCCGACCTTCACCTCGGTACGGGCGCAGGCCTTGTCCAGGCACTCGCCGGTCAGCCAGACCTGGCCATCGCCGATCATCACGCCCTGCTGGTTGACGAAGACCTTGCCGAACTCCTGCTCGGACATCGCCTTGACCACCGCCGGGGTGATGATCTTTTCGTAGTTGCGCTGGAACTCGCCGGGGCCGGTGATCTTCTTGCCACCGGCGATGTTCAGCGGGAAGCGCACTTCCTCCACCACGGCGGCGCGGTCACCGCCGACCACGGCGGTCTTGAATGCGTTGAAGACCTTTTCGTACTGCGCGGCGTCGCCCAGCACGCTGTCGATGCGCGCGCGCGCATCGCCTTCATCGGCGGCAGCGGCGGGCGCAGGGGTTTCGCTGGCGTGCTCGGCCGCGGCCTGCGGCGCAGCGGCCGGGTCAGGCGTGGTGCTGGCGGCAGCTTCGGCCGGCGTGGAACCGGTCATCGGCGGCGGCGCATCGGGAGCAGGCTCGGCCGGCGGTGCCGGCTGCGAACAGGCGGCCAGCAGCAGGGCCGGAATCAGGAAAGCAATCTTGCGCATGGCGCGGACTCCATCGGATCAATACGCCGATGGTAGCGCCGGGCCATGCCCGGCGTGTTTGCCATGGGTGAGGACGCCGGGCATGGCCCGGCGCCTCACTGCCAGAAGATCCACGCCATGCGTGGATGCTCCACCGGCGGTTCCTGCCGGTGCGATCAGCCCTTCAGCAGCTCGAACTGCACCGCTTCACCGGCAGCCGACGAAGCACACACCCACACATCGAACTGGCCGGGCTCGGCACGCAGCACGCCGTCGCGGCCGGTGAATGCCAGCTGCTCGCGGGTCAGGCTGAAGCTCACTTCAGTCGACTCGCCCGGCTGCAGGGCGACCTTGCGGAAGTCCTTCAGCTCACGCACCGGCCGCACGCGGCTGGCCACGCGATCATGGATGTACAGCTGCACCACTTCCTCACCGGCCACGGCGCTGGTGTTGGTCAGCGTGGTGGTCACGGTCAGCGTGTCGTCCCAGCCGAGCTGGGCCGCGCTCAGCTGCGGCACGCCGTAAGCAAACGTGGCGTAGCCGATGCCGTGGCCGAACGGGTACAGCGGCTCGTTCGGAATCTCGCGCCAGCGTGCCTTGAACTCCGACATTGTCGGCAGTTCCGGGCGGCCGGTGCGCGGGTGGTTGTAGAAGTACGGCTGCTGGCCGGACACCTGCGGGAAGCTGACCGGCAGGCGGCCGGACGGGCTGTAATCGCCGAACAGCACATCGGCCACCGCGTGGCCGGTCTGCGTGCCCAGGTACCAGGTGACCGCCACGGCATGCGCATTGCGCACCGCACCCTGCAGGGCCAGCGCGCGGCCATTGCGCAGCAGCACCACCAGCGGCTTGCCGGTCATCGCCACGGCCTCGGCCAGCGCCTGCTGTGCCGGCGGCAGGGTGATTTCCACGCGCGACTGCGCTTCACCGCTGTAACGCTGCGGTTCGCCCAGTGCCAGCACCACCACGTCGGCGCGCAGCGCAGCGGCCACGGCCGCTTCGGTGCCACCCGGAATCGCGGCTTCCAGCTCGCTGCCCGGCACGACTTCCAGCAGTGCTTCATCGCCGATGGCGGCGCGCACGCCGGTTTCCAGGTCCACGTAGCGCTGCTTGTCGCCGAACAGGGTCCAGCAGCCTTCGATGTTCTCGCGGTCCTGCACGAACGGGCCGATCAGGGCGATCTTCTGCCCGGTTTTCTGCAGCGGCAGCACGTTGTCGCGGTTGTTCAGCAGCACGATCGAACGGCGCGCGGCATCGCGCGACAGTTCGTCATGGGCGGCGATGTGCGAGGTATCCGCTTCGCGCGCCGGGTCCAGCGAACGGTACGGATCGTCGAACAGGCCGATGGTTTCCTTCAGCCACAGGATGCGGCGCACGCCTTCATCCAGCACGGCCATCGGCACTTCGCCGCTCTCGACCAGGCCCGGCAGGTGCTCGGCATAGAAGCCGCTCTGCATGCTCAGGTCCAGGCCGGCGGTGAAGGCCTTGGCGGTAGCGTCGCGGTCGTCGGCGGCATAGCCGTGCGCGACCAGTTCCATGTCGGCGGTGTAATCGGAGATCACCACGCCCGGGAACTTCCACTCACCGCGCAGGATGTCGGTCAGCAGTTCGGCGTTGGCGCTGGCCGGCACGCCGTTGATGTCGTTGAACGAGGACATCACGGTGATCGCGCCCGCGTCGAAGGCGGCCTTGAACGGCGGCAGGTGCACGTCGCGCAGGGTCTGCGGCGAGATGTCCACCATGTTGTATTCCATGCCGGCCATCACCGCGCCATAGGCAGCGAAGTGCTTGGGCGTGGCCAGCAGCGAATCGGCGGCGCGCAGGTCGCCGCCCTGGAAACCGCGCACGCGGGCGGCGGCGAAGGCGCAGCCCAGCACCACGTCCTCACCGGCACCTTCGGCGCCACGGCCCCAGCGCTGGTCGCGGGCGATGTCCACGGCCGGTGCATAGGTCCAGTGCAGGCCGGCGGCGGTGGCCTCGACGGCGGTGGCACGGGCGGTGCGCTCGGCCAGGTCCGGTTCGAAGCTGGCGGCTTCGCCCAGCGGGATCGGGAACACAGTGCGCATGCCGTGGATGACGTCGGCAGCCAGGATCACCGGGATGCCCAGGCGGCTCTCCTCGGTGGCGACCTGCTGGATGCGGCGGCCCAGTTCGGCGCCCACGCCGTTGAACAGCGAGCCGACCTTGCCTTCGCGCACCTGCTGCAGCACCTGGTCGGCGTTGCGCACGTTGGCTTCCGGGTTCACGTCCGGGGCGAACGGGCGGACCATGTCCGCGAAGACACCCAGCTGGCCGACCTTTTCCTCGACGGTCATCTGGGCAATGAGGGATTCGATGCGATCGGAGGCCACCAGCTGTCCTTATGAAAACGTTTACAAGCCCGGCATTCTAGCGTTCCCGGGCCATTTGGCGAGAGGTTTCGTCATTCAGTTTCGTGCGCCCGCCCACAGTCTGGGCGGCCCATACGGGGGCGGACGCGAGGGAGGAGCTTACTCTGACCCGGCCAGTGCGCGCTGCCCCGCCATCAACATGGCATCGCTGGAGGCCTGGAAGACCCGCAGGCCAAAGGCCGGAAGGATCGCCAGCAGGTGGTCGAAGATGTCCGACTGCACCCCTTCATAGACCGCCCAGGTGGTGCTGCGGGTGAAGCAGTAGATCTCCAGCGGCAGACCCTCGGTGGTGGGCTGCATCTGCCGTACCAGCAGGGTCATATCGGTATGGACGCCCGGGTGACTGCGCAGATAGCGCTCCACGTAGGCGCGGAAGGTGCCCAGGTTGGTCACCCGCCGGCTGTTCACCTCGGCCACGCCCTGCTCGCGCAGGCGCCCGTTCCACTGCTCCAGCTCCTGCGCCTTGTCACGCAGGTAGTCGCCCAGCAGGGCGAACTGGCCCAGCCGCTGCAGCGCGTCCGCATCCAGGAAGCCGACGCTGTGCTGGTCCAGGTACAGCGCGCGCTTGATCCGGCGGCCGCCGGCCTCCTGCATGCCGCGCCAGTTCTTGAACGACTCGGTCACCAGCTTCTTGGTCGGGATGGTGGTGATGGTCTTGTCGAAGTTCTGCACGGTGATGGTGTGCAGGGCGATATCGATGACATCGCCGTCGGCGTTCTGGCTGGGCATCTCGATCCAGTCGCCGAGGCGCACGCGGCCGTCGCCACTGATCTGCACGCTGGCCACCAGCGACAGGATGGTGTCCTGGAAGATCAGCATCAGCACTGCGGTGGCCGCGCCCAGGCCGGTCACCAGCGGGCCGATCTTCACCCCCAGCAGGGTGGCGACGATGGACAGGCCGGCGGCCACGAACACCACGATCTTGACCACCTGCAGGTAGCCCTTGATCGGCTTGTTGCGGGCATCGGGCTTGCGCTCGTACAGGCTGTTGACGGCATCCAGCGCGTGCGAGAACGCCAGCGACACGGTCAGCACCGCCCACACGATGCACAGCTTGATGATGACGTTGACCAGGCCAGGCGGCAGGTCGGGGATGAGGGCGATGCCCGAGGCGATCACCTGGCTGGGCACCACGTTGGAGAGCCGCGCGATCACCCGCATCAGGTGGCTGCCGCGCCCGGATTCGGCGCCGGGCAGGCGCTGCAGCAGGCGACGCAGGCCGCGCACGAGGATGCGCTTGGTGACCCAGTTGGCCAGGCCGGCGGCGACCAGCAGCGCCGTGATCATCAACGCCAGGTAGGCGCCGGGATAGGGTTCCAGTGTCATCTGCAGCTGTTCCAGCCACTGTACCGCCACCACCGCGTCCACCATCGATTGTCTCCTTGTTTGTTTTTTGAGGTTGAGGTTGCCGGCCAGCGGCCGGCACTACCGGTCAGAGGTTGCCGGCCAGCGGCCGGCACTACCGGTCAGTCGCGAGAGCGCTCGATGATCACGCCCACCGCGCGCGCGCCGCGCACCGCACCGGGCTTGCTCAGCTTCAGGCGCAGCCACTTCACGTCGAACTCGTCCAGCACGATCTGCGCGCAGCGCTCGGCCAGGGTCTCGACCAGGCCGAATTCCGATTCGCGCACGAACTGCTCCAGGCGCTTGCTCACCGCCTTGTAGTTCAGGGTATGGGCGATGTCATCGGACGCGGCCGGGCGGCGGTTGTCGAAGCCCATTTCCAGGTCGAACACCAGGTCCTGCCGGATCCGCCGTTCCCAGTCGTAGATGCCGATCAGGGCGTCGATCGTCAGCCCTTCGATGAAAACCTTGTCCATTGCGGTTACCAGCCGGATACAGGCGGCCATGGTAACGGCACGGCGGTGAGCCTGCCCGGAACGGGCGGCGGCGTGGGAGGGTGCGGCAGGGGCGGGAAAGACAAAGGGCCCTGCTAGCGGGGCCCTTTGGTACCTCTCAACGTCCCCAGGGGAAGCTGGAATCCAGCCGCGAGTCCCGGAGCACACGCTGGCGAAGGTACCCCATCGGTCCTGCCCGATGCGAGAGGCGATTGCGACAATTGCTGGTGACGGAAAAACAAAGGGCCCCGCTAGCAGGGCCCTTTGGTACTACCGTTTGTCCCCGGGGGGAGCTGTTGAACAGCCGCGAGTCCCGGTGGCGCAGGCATGCAGAGTAGGCCGGGTCCAGATCGTCGGTCAAGGCCAGTTCCGACAGCCAAGGTCAGGTGTTCGTCCGAGGCGAAACACAGAGAATCGGCCACCCGCACAACGACGTTCCCTGATGGTTGTTGCCCGCGTGACTGGCCAACATCGATTCATTCTTCACCACCGCACATCACGATGGCTTCATACGATGCACTGCGGCGCGCGTTGTCAGCGGAGCGTCTGTCTACTTACGAGAGAATTGCATCGACCTGCGGCCCCGGCGTCACAGCCGAATCCCTCTACCTGTGGAACATGCGGCTGTGCGGCGCGCTGATGATGCCGGTCCATCTGTGCGAAGTGGTCACCCGCAACGCCGCGGCAACGGTTCTCGTTCGGCAGCACGGCCCACGTTGGCCTTGGAATGATGCCTTCCGACGCAGACTGCCAACTTCGTCCAGTACTTCTCCACGCACGGCACTGGAACAACTTGCCAGTCGCGTAAGCGATACACCTGAGATCGTCGCCAACCTGCCAATGGTGTTCTGGCAGCAGCTATTCACATGTCGCTTCGACTCCACGCTGTGGATACCGGCACTCAGCGGGGTCCTGCGCCATGCGCCTTCCGCCCACCCTAGTGTCATCCGGAAAGCCATCCACGCGGATGTTGGCCGCATCCGCCACCTGCGCAACCGCATCGCCCACCACGAACCCATCCTCGAGCGCGACATCGGTGCCGATCTGGCCGCAATCGGGCGGCTGATCCATGCGCGCTGCCCGCACACCCTGGGGTGGCTGCAGCGCCATGAGCGGGCGACGACGGTGCTGGCGGCATCGCCGTTGGCGGCACGTCTGTGATGCGTCCGCCGGGCGTGGCCGTAGAGTCGAGCTTGCTCGACTGCATCAATGACAGTCGAGCAAGCTCGACTCTACCGGTTCAGACCGCCGGCAGGGTCGCCATGTCCCAGCGCGGGGTGACTTCCACCTTCGGCGGGTTGTGCTGGCCGGCCTGCAGGCGCAGCGCGCCGGCGAAGGCGATCATCGCGCCGTTGTCGGTGCACAGCGCCGGGCGCGGGAAGCAGGCGCGGCCGCCCAGGCGCTCGGCCATCTGCTGCAGGCGGGCGCGCAGGCGCTTGTTGGCGCCAACGCCGCCGGCCACCACGATCACGTTGGTGCCGGCCGCTTCCAGCGCGCGCTCGCACTTGATCGACAGGGTCTCCACCACCGCATCTTCAAAGCCACGGGCGATGTCGGCGCGGGTCTGTTCGCTCTGGTCGCTGTCGCGCCAGGCCATCAGGACCTGGGTCTTCAGACCGGAGAAGCTGAAATCCAGCCCGGGGCGGTCGGTCATCGGCCGCGCGAAGCGGTAGACGCCCGGCGTGCCCTGCTCGGCCAGCCTGGCCAGCTGCGGGCCACCCGGGTAAGGCAGGCCCATCATCTTGGCGGTCTTGTCGAAGGCCTCGCCGGCCGCATCGTCCAGGGTTTCGCCCAGCAGGCGGTACTGGCCGATGGCGTCCACCGCCACCAGCTGGGTATGGCCGCCGGACACCAGCAGCGCCACGAACGGGGCTTCCGGCGGGTCGTCTTCCATCAACGGGGCCAGCAGGTGGCCTTCCATATGGTGTACGCCCACCGCCGGCACCTCCAGCGCCCAGGCCAGCGAACGGGCCACGCCCGCGCCGACCAGCAGGGCGCCGACCAGGCCAGGGCCGGCCGTATAGGCCACGCCGTCGATGTCCCCCACGCCCAGGCCGGCCTCGGCCAGGGTCTGGCGCACCAGCGGCAGCAGCTTGCGGACGTGGTCGCGGCTGGCCAGCTCGGGCACCACACCGCCGTACTCGGCGTGCAGGGCGATCTGGCTGTAGACCGCATGGGCGCGCAGGGCCGCGCTGCCGGCCAGGTCGGTGTCATACACCGCCACGCCGGTCTCATCACAGGAAGATTCGATGCCAAGGACTCGCATGCCTGCTATTATGACGCCCCTGCCGCCCCCTCGGGGGACGTGCAGATCTCACTGCTTTCGACCCCCGGCCCGCATTCAGGGTTGGACGCTTGCAGTTTGTTGATTCGCCGCTATAATGTGCGGCTCGCCGGGCGTGACCCGGTTCTACTGTGTCCCGGAGATTCCATGCCCAGCGTCAAAGTCCGCGAGAACGAGCCCTTCGAGTTTGCTCTTCGCCGCTTCAAGCGCACTTGCGAAAAGGCCGGTGTGCTGGCCGAAACCCGCAAGCGCGAGTTCTACGAAAAGCCGACCCAGGAGCGCAAGCGCAAGGCTGCCGCTGCTGTGAAGCGTCAGCTGCGCCGCTCGTCGCGCGACGTCACCAAGCGTCAGCGCCTGTACTGATCGGACGCATCTTCATTGCGATGGGCTTGCCTGTCGCAGTGGAGCCGAAGCCGGCACGCGCAAGCGTCGCCGGCTTTTTGCGTTTCCGGGTTCGGGCATCCGCCCCTGCCCCACCACCACCACGAGGTTCCTCATGAGCATGAAGCAGCAGCTCACCGACGACATGAAGGCCGCCATGAAGGCGGGCGAGAAGCACAAGCTGGGCGTGATCCGCCTGATCAACGCCGCCATCAAGCAGAAGGAAGTGGACGAGCGTGTCGAGCTGGATGACACCGCCGTCATCGCCGTGCTGGACAAGATGGTCAAGCAGCGCAAGGACTCGGTCACCCAGTTCGTGGCCGCCGACCGTGAAGACCTGGCCGAGATCGAGCGCGCCGAGATCGTGGTGATCGAAGCCTACCTGCCGGCCAAGATGGGCGAAGCCGAGATCGTGGCCGCCATCCAGGCCGCCATTGCCGAGACCGGTGCCACCGGTGCGGCCGACATGGGCAAGCTGATGGGCGCACTGAAGCCCAAGCTGGCCGGCCAGGCCGACATGGGCCTGGTGTCCAAGCTGGTCAAGCAGCAGCTGTCGTAAGCCTGCACCCCATCCGGTAGCGGGGGGGGGGGGGGGGGGGGGGGGGGGGGGGGGGGGGGGGGGGGG
>NZ_JACVTV010000154.1:0-7860 GCF_016624625.1 Stenotrophomonas sp. S41
ACCGATGGTGCCGACGTTGACGTGCGGCTTGGTGCGCTCGAACTTACCCTTTGCCATTGTTGTATCCCTTGATTGTCGTAAGTGTTTTCAGGAGAGGCTGAGCGAGGCTCAGCCCTTCTTCATGACGGCTTCGGCGATGTTGTTCGGCGCCGGCTCGTAATGGTCGAATTCCATGGTGAAGGTGGCGCGGCCCTGGGTCTGCGAACGCAGCGCAGTGGCGTAACCGAACATTTCACCCAGCGGGATCATCGCGTTGATGATCGAAGCGGAGCCGTCACCAGTGGTGTCGGAACCCTGCAGCACGCCGCGACGACGGCTCACGTCGCCCATCACGTCACCCTGGTAATCCTCCGGGGTCACGATCTCGACCTTCATGATCGGCTCCAGCAGCACCGGCTTGGCCTTGGCGAAGCCCTGCTTGAAGGCCATCGACGATGCCAGCTTGAACGCCATTTCCGAGGAGTCGACGTCGTGGTACGAACCGAAGACCAGCTTGACCTTCACGTCCACCACCGGGAAGCCAGCCAGCGGACCGCTGGTGATGGTTTCGCGCAGGCCCTTTTCGATCGAAGGAATGAATTCCTTCGGAATCACGCCGCCGGTGATGTCATTGATGAACAGGAAGTCGTCCTTGATCAGCGGAGCGATCTTCGCATCGGCGCGGTCTTCAGCGGTGATCGGCGACAGCTCGATCACGACGTGACCGTACTGACCCTTACCACCGGACTGCTTGGCGTGCTTGTAGTCCGACTTGACGTCGGCCAGGGTGATGGTTTCGCGGTAGGCAACCTGCGGCGCGCCGACGTTGGCTTCAACGTTGAACTCGCGCTTCAGGCGGTCGACGATGATGTCCAGGTGCAGCTCGCCCATGCCCGAGATGATGGTCTGGCCGGATTCTTCGTCGGTCTTGACGCGGAACGACGGATCTTCCTGCGCCAGACGGCCCAGGGCCAGACCCATCTTTTCCTGGTCCGACTTGGTCTTCGGCTCGACAGCCATCGAGATCACCGGTTCCGGGAACGTCATGCGCTCCAGGATGATCGGCTGGTCGATCGAGCACAGGGTGTCACCGGTGGTGGTGTCCTTCAGGCCCACGGCAGCGGCGATGTCACCAGCCAGAACTTCCTTGATTTCTTCGCGGTTGTTCGAATGCATCTGCAGGATGCGGCCGATGCGCTCCTTCTTGCCCTTCACCGAGTTCAGGACGGTGTCGCCACCGTTCAGGGTGCCCGAGTAGACACGGAAGAAGGTCAGCGCGCCGACGAACGGGTCGGTGATGATCTTGAAGGCCAGCGACGAGAACGGAGCCTTGTCGTCGGACTTGCGGGTCATGGCGACGTTTTCGTCATCCACGTCGGTACCGGTCACGTCCGGCACGTCGACCGGCGACGGCAGCAGCTGGATCACGCCGTCCAGCATGGCCTGCACGCCCTTGTTCTTGAACGCCGAACCGCAGTACATCGGGACGATTTCGGTGGCCAGGGTACGGGTACGCAGCGCGTTGATGATTTCAGCCTCGGCCAGCTCTTCGCCGCCCAGGTACTTTTCCATCAGCTCTTCGCTGGCTTCAGCCGCGGTTTCGATCATGAAGGTACGGGCTTCTTCAGCCTTTTCCTGCAGGTCGGCCGGGATGTCGCCGTACTCGAACTTCATGCCCTGCGAGGCTTCATCCCAATGGATGGCCTTCATCTTCAGCAGGTCGACGACGCCCTTGAAGCCGTCCTCGGCACCGATCGGCAGCTGCATCGGCACGGCGACAGCGCCGAGCTTGGCCTTCAGCTGGTCACGGACCTTGTAGAAGTTGGCGCCGGTGCGGTCCATCTTGTTGACGAACGCAATGCGCGGCACCTTGTAACGGTTGGCCTGGCGCCACACGGTTTCCGACTGCGGCTGCACGCCACCGACGGCACACAGCACGAACACCGCGCCATCGAGCACGCGCAGCGAGCGCTCGACTTCGATGGTGAAGTCAACGTGCCCGGGGGTGTCGATGATGTTGAAGCGGTGCTCCGGCAGGGACTTGTCCATGCCCTTCCAGAACGCGGTGGTGGCAGCGGACTGGATCGTGATGCCACGCTCCTGCTCCTGCTCCATCCAGTCCATGGTGGCGGCGCCGTCGTGCACTTCACCGATCTTGTGGCTCTTGCCGGTGTAGAACAGGATGCGCTCGGACGTGGTGGTCTTGCCGGCATCGATGTGAGCCATGATGCCGAAGTTACGGTAACGCTCGATGGGAGTGGAACGGGCCACGGGGAGCCTCTCAGATTTCTTGGATTTCGGATGGCCGAACGCCGCCTTGCGGCGGCCTTCGGATTGGCGCAGCCCTTCCGGGGCCGCGAGGCAGCACCGATGTGGTGCTGCCCTGCCTGTTTTACAAGGCCGTCAAACTCACCAGCGGTAGTGGGCGAAGGCCTTGTTGGCTTCGGCCATGCGGTGGGTTTCTTCGCGCTTCTTGATGGCGCCGCCACGGTTTTCCGAGGCGTCGATCAGTTCAGCAGCCAGCTTCTTCGGCATGGTGTTCTCACCACGCTTGCGCGCGGAGTCGATCAGCCAGCGCATGGCCAGGGCCATCTTGCGCGATGCACGCACTTCGACCGGCACCTGGTAGGTGGCACCACCGACACGGCGCGACTTCACTTCGACCGCCGGAGCGACGTTGTCCAGAGCCTTCTGCACCAGCTCGATCGAGTTGGCGTTCTTCTCGGCGATGACGTCCATGGCACCGTACACGATCTTCTCAGCGACGGACTTCTTGCCGCTCAGCATGACCATGTTGATGAAACGGGCGATGGTTTCGCTTCCGTGCTTCGGATCCGGCAGGACGGAACGCTGCGGAGTATTACCCTTACGCGACATAGTGGTCTCTCCTTATGCCTTCGGACGCTTGGCGCCGTACTTGGAACGGGCCTGGCGACGCTTGGCAACGCCGGCGGCGTCGAGCGAGCCACGAACGGTGTGGTAACGCACACCCGGCAGATCCTTGACGCGACCGCCACGGATCAGGACCACGGAGTGCTCCTGCAGGTTGTGGCCTTCGCCGCCGATGTAGGAAATGACTTCTTCCTGGTTGGTCAGGCGGACCTTGGCAACCTTGCGGAGAGCCGAGTTCGGCTTCTTCGGGGTGGTGGTGTAAACGCGCGTGCAGACGCCACGGCGCTGCGGGCACTTGTCGAGCGCCGGCGAGGCACTCTTGTACGTAGTAGCTTGCCGCGGCTTGCGGACCAGCTGGTTGATCGTCGCCATCAGTAGGTTCTTCTGATTGGTGGCCGGAAATCCGGCCAGAGATGCGGAAATGTTAAAGCAGGCCAAAATTCTGGCCTGCTGAGACAGACGATTGTAGCAACCTGTCAGGAAAGCAGTCAAACGCCTCCTTTCAAGCCCGTTCCTGATCCTGGAACGTTACTGGGGAGCCTCCGTGCACCCCGTTCAGGTTGACCGGGTGGATCGCGGACGATCCCCCCTGCCCTTTCCCAATGGCCGACCGGTGCAGTCGAGCAAGCTCGACTCTACCGGCCGGACCTGATACCTCATTCTTCGCCAGACGCCTGTTCAGCTTCGGCTTCGACGGCCGGAGCTTCAACGGCTGCCGGGGTGCCGGTCAGGGCCTGCATCTCCGAGTCGGTGAGACCCGAAGCGCCGCGGCGGCGGCTGCTGTGGTACGACAGACCGGTACCGGCCGGGATCAGGCGGCCGACGATGACGTTTTCCTTCAGGCCGCGCAGGTTGTCCTTGGTGCCGCGGACGGCAGCTTCGGTCAGCACGCGGGTGGTTTCCTGGAACGAAGCGGCCGAGATGAACGATTCGGTCGCCAGCGATGCCTTGGTGATACCCAGCAGGACCGGATCGAAGTGCGCCGGCAGCTCGTTGCGGGTCGACAGGCGCGCATTCTCCTCGATTACGCGCTGGCGCTCCACCTGTTCGCCGTTCAGGAACTTGCTGCTGCCCTGGTCGGTGATCTCGACCTTGCGCAGCATCTGGCGGGTGATGACCTCGATGTGCTTGTCGTTGATCTTCACGCCCTGCAGGCGGTACACGTCCTGGATTTCCTTCACCAGGTAGGCAGCCAGCGGTTCGACACCCAGCAGACGCAGGATGTCCTGCGGGCTCGGCTCGCCGTCCACGATGGTTTCACCCTTGGTGACATGCTCGCCTTCGAACACGATGACCTGACGGTACTTCGGGATCAGCTCTTCGTGTTCCGAACCATCGGTGTCCTTGATGATCAGGCGCTGCTTGCCCTTGGTGTCCTTGCCGAAGCTGATGATGCCCGAACGCTCGGCCAGCACTGCCGGATCCTTCGGCTTGCGGGCTTCGAACAGATCGGCCACGCGCGGCAGACCACCGGTGATGTCGCGGGTCTTCGACGCTTCCTGCGGGATCTTGGCGACGACGTCGCCCACGCCCACTGCGGCGCCGTCCTGCAGGTTGACGATCGAACGCGGCGGCAGCAGGTACTGCGCCGGCAGATCGGTGCCCGGGATGGACAGGTCGTTGCCCTTGGCGTCGACGATGCGCACGATCGGGCGCAGGTCCTTGGCCTGGGCACCACGACGCTTCGGATCGGTGATTTCGCGCGACGCCAGGCCGGTCAGCTCGTCGGTCTTCTCGATGACGGTGATGCCGTCGACGAAGTCGATGAAGCGGATGAAGCCGGCAACTTCCGACACGATCGGGTGGTTATGCGGATCCCAGTTGGCCACGGTCTGGCCAGCCTTGATCGCATCACCGTCCTTCGAGGTGATGGTCGCACCGTACGGCAGCTTGTAACGCTCACGCTCACGGCCGTGGGCATCGAGCACCGAGATTTCGCCCGAACGCGACACTGCCACCAGCGAGCCGTTGGCGTGCTCGACCGACTTGAGGTTGCTGAACTTGACCGAGCCGGTGGTCTTGACGGTGATGTTGTCGACCGCAGCAGCTCGCGACGCCGCACCACCGATGTGGAACGTACGCATGGTCAGCTGGGTACCCGGCTCACCGATGGACTGGGCGGCGATGACGCCGACCGCTTCACCGATGTTGACCAGGTGACCACGGGCCAGATCGCGGCCGTAGCAGCGCGAGCAGACACCGAAGGCCGATTCGCAGGAGATGGTCGAGCGGACCTTGATGGTCTGCACGCCGGCATCTTCCAGCTTGGCGACCCAGGCTTCGTCCAGCAGGGTGTTGCGGGTGACGATCGGATCTTCGTCGTTGCCCGGCAGGAACACGTCCTCGGCAACCACGCGACCCAGCACGCGATCCTTCAGCGGCTCGACCACGTCGCCGCCTTCCACGATCGGGGTCATGATCAGGCCTTCGGTGGTACCGCAATCCACCTCGGTGATGACCACGTCCTGCGCGACGTCGACCAGACGACGGGTCAGGTAACCCGAGTTCGCGGTCTTCAGCGCGGTATCGGCCAGACCCTTACGGGCACCGTGGGTGGAGTTGAAGTACTCCTGCACGTTCAGGCCTTCGCGGAAGTTCGCCTTGATGGGCGTCTCGATGATCGAGCCGTCCGGACGCGCCATCAGGCCACGCATACCGGCCAGCTGACGGATCTGCGCCTGCGAACCACGCGCACCGGAGTCGGCCATGATGTACAGCGAGTTCATCGACTTCTGGTCGATGGTTTCGCCCTTGGCATTGACGACCTTCTCGGTACCGATGGTGTCCATCATCGCCTTGGCGATGCGCTCATTGGTGCGCGACCAGATGTCGACCACCTTGTTGTAGCGCTCGCCGGCGGTGACCAGGCCCGACTGGTACTGCTCCTGGATTTCCAGCACTTCGGCTTCGGCCTCGGTGAGGATGCCCTTCTTCTCGTCCGGGATCAGCATGTCGTCGATGCCGATGGAGACGCCGGCGCGGGTCGCGTAAGCGAAGCCGGTGTACATCAGCTTGTCGGCGAACACGACCGTGTCCTTCAGACCCAGCTGGCGGTAGCTGGAGTTGATCAGGCGGCTGATGTTCTTCTTGGTCAGCTCGGTGTTGGCCAGCGCGAACGGCAGGCCTTCCGGCAGGATTTCAGCCAGCAGGGCGCGACCGATCGTGGTGTCCACGATCGAGGTCTTGTTCTGCTTGTTGCCTTCTTCGTCGGTCACCACTTCGGTGATGCGGACCTTGACGCGTGCGTGCAGTTCCACCACGCGGTTGTCGTAGGCGCGCTTCACTTCGGCGATGTTGGCGAAGGCCATGCCCTCGCCCTTCTTGTTTTCCAGCGAGCGGGTCATGTAGTACAGACCCAGCACGACGTCCTGCGACGGCACGATGATCGGCTCGCCGTTGGCCGGCGACAGGATGTTGTTGGTCGACATCATCAGCGCACGCGCTTCCAGCTGGGCTTCCAGCGAGAGCGGCACGTGGACGGCCATCTGGTCACCGTCGAAGTCGGCGTTGAACGCGGTGCAGACCAGCGGGTGCAGCTGGATGGCCTTGCCTTCGATCAGCACCGGCTCGAACGCCTGGATGCCCAGACGGTGCAGGGTCGGCGCACGGTTCAGCATCACCGGGTGTTCGCGGATGACCTCTTCCAGGATGTCCCAGACTTCGGCTTCTTCGCGCTCGACCAGCTTCTTGGCGGCCTTGATGGTGGTGGCCAGGCCACGACGCTGCAGCTTGGCGAAGACGAACGGCTTGAACAGCTCGAGCGCCATCTTCTTCGGCAGGCCGCACTGGTGCAGGCGCAGGTACGGACCGACCACGATGACCGAACGGCCCGAGTAGTCGACGCGCTTGCCCAGCAGGTTCTGGCGGAAGCGGCCCTGCTTGCCCTTGATCATGTCGGCCAGCGACTTCAGCGGGCGCTTGTTGGTGCCGGTGATGGCACGGCCGCGACGGCCGTTGTCCAGCAGCGCATCGACCGATTCCTGCAGCATGCGCTTTTCATTGCGCACGATGATGTCCGGCGCGCTCAGTTCGAGCAGGCGGCGCAGGCGGTTGTTGCGGTTGATGACGCGGCGGTACAGGTCGTTCAGGTCGGAGGTCGCGAAGCGGCCGCCATCCAGCGGGACCAGCGGACGCAGGTCCGGCGGCAGCACCGGCAGCACGGTCATGACCATCCATTCCGGACGGTTGCCCGACTCCAGGAAGGCTTCGATCAGCTTGATGCGCTTGGTGAGGCGCTTCAGCTTGGTTTCCGAACCGGTAGCGGCGATTTCTTCGCGCAGGCGGGTCATTTCCGACTGCAGGTCGATGGTGCGCAGCAGTTCGTACACGGCCTCGGCGCCCATGGCGGCGTCGAAGTCGTCACCGTGTTCCTGGCGGGCGGTCAGGTACTGTTCTTCGGTCAGCAGCTGGCGGCGCTCCAGGGCGGTCAGGCCCGGCTCGGTCACCACGTAGGCTTCGAAGTACAGCACGCGCTCGATGTCACGCAGGGTCATGTCCAGCATCAGGCCGATGCGCGACGGCAGCGACTTGAGGAACCAGATGTGCGCGACCGGCGAGGCCAGGTCGATGTGGCCCATGCGCTCGCGGCGCACCTTGGCCAGGGTCACTTCGGTGCCGCACTTCTCGCAGACCACGCCGCGGTGCTTCATGCGCTTGTACTTGCCGCACAGGCACTCGTAGTCCTTGACCGGCCCGAAGATGGCGGCGCAGAACAGGCCGTCACGCTCCGGCTTGAAGGTACGGTAGTTGATGGTTTCCGGCTTCTTCACTTCGCCGAAGGACCACGAACGGATCAGGTCCGGCGAGGCCAGCGCGATCTTGATCGCGTCGAAGTCCAGCGTCTGGCGCTGCTGGTTGAAGAGGTTGAGCAGGTCTTTCATGGTGTTCTCCAGAAGGAGGAATGCTGTGTCGATGGGCTTTCAGTTGACTGCCAGCGGCGCGGCGGCGGCCCCCCCCCCCCGGCTGGGTGAGTTGGGGTTCAGTTTCCAT
>NZ_JACVTV010000155.1:0-7860 GCF_016624625.1 Stenotrophomonas sp. S41
CCCCGCGCCCCCCCCCCCCCCCCCCCCCCCCCCCCCCCCCCCCCCCCCCCCGGCTCTACCCGGGATCCCGATCAGAACGCGAAGCAGGAACAGCCCATCGCGCCCCAGAACGCGGTGAGGTCGTCGGTCGGTGCCGCGTGCTGCGCGGCATGGCCGTGGGCGCCGTGGGTGCCGCAGGCCACACCGTGGTGGTGATGGTGCGCCGCGGCCAGGCCGGTGGCGGTTCCGCCAACGTGGTAACCACCGAACTTGTTCACCGGCGACCAGTCCGGCATCGCCGGCGGAAGCTGCGGTGCCAGGCCAGCGTAGTCACCATCGGCGTGCACGATGCGGCCACCGACCACGGTCAGCAGGCTGGTGATGTCGGCGATCTGCGCATCATCGACGCGGAAGAAATCGGACGACAGCACGATGAAGTCGGCCAGCTGGCCCTGCTTCAGCGTGCCCTTCACCGCCTCGTCGCCGGAGAACCACGCACTGCCCTGGGTCCACAGGCGCAGTGCCTGTTCGCGTTCCAGCAGGTTCTCGTCGCCATACAGGGCCAGGCCACCGACGGTGCGCCCGGTCACCAGCCACGACAGCGCCACCCACGGGTTGTAGCTGGCCACGCGGGTGGCATCGGTACCGGCGCCGACCGGCACGCCCTCGGCCAGCATGCGCTTGACCGGCGGCGTATGCCGCGCGGCCTGCACGCCATAGCGCTCGACGAAGGCTTCGCCCTGGTAGGCCATGCGGTGCTGCACGGCGATGCCGCCGCCCAGTGCGCGGATGCGCTCGATGTTGCGCGGGGTGATGGTTTCGGCGTGGTCGATGAACCAGTGCAGGCCATCGAACGGCACCTCGCGGTTCACCTGCTCGTACACATCCAGGATGCGGGTGATGCTCTCGTCGTAGGTGGCGTGGATGCGGAACGGCCAGCGCTTCTCCACCAGCAGCTTCACCACGTCGTGCAGCTCGGGCTCCAGTTCCGGCGGCAGCTCCGGACGCGGCTCGTTGAACAGCTCGAAGTCGGCGGCGGAGAACACCAGCATTTCGCCGGCGCCGTTGTGGCGCAGCAGGTCGTCGCCCTGGCGCGGCTGCAGGATCTCGCTCCAGCCACGGAAGTCGTTGACCTCGCTGCCCTTGTTCTGGGTGAACAGGTTGTAGGCGATGCGCACGGTCAGCTGCTCGTCGCGGTGCAGCTGTTCGATGACCTGGTAGTCCTCCGGGTAGTTCTGGAAGCCACCACCGGCATCGATCACCGACGTGATGCCAAGGCGGTTCAGCTCACGCATGAAGTGGCGCGTGGAGTTGGCCTGGTACTCGATCGGCAGGCGCGGGCCCTTGGCCAGCGTCGCGTACAGGATCAGCGCGTTGGGCTTGGCCAGCAGCAGGCCGGTCGGGTTGCCCAGCGAGTCGCGCACGATCTGGCCACCGGGCGGATCCAGCGTCTCCTTGGTATAGCCGCAGGCACGCAGGGCGGCGCGGTTCAGCAGCGCCCGGTCGTACAGGTGCAGCAGGAACACCGGCGTGTCCGGCGCGATGTCGTTGAGCTCCTGCAAGGTCGGCAGGCGCTTTTCGGTGAACTGCGTTGCGGTGAAGCCACCGACCACGCGTACCCACTGCGGTGCCGGAGTGCGGTCGACCTGCGCTTTCAGCATGGCCATCGCATCGGCCAGCGAACGCAGGCCATCCCAACGCAGTTCCAGGTTGTAGTTGAGGCCACCGCGGATCAGATGGGTATGGCTGTCGTTGAGGCCGGGCACGATGCGCCGGCCCTGTGCATCGATGATGGTGGCCTCGTTGCCCCATTCGCGCATGATCTGTTCATCGCTGCCGACCGCGGCGATGCGGCCGTTCTGCACCGCCAGTGCCTGCGCGTGTGGCTGCTGCGGATCAAGGGTGGTGACGCGGGCGTTTCTGATGACCAGCGTGCTCATGCGACGCTCCTTCGGAAGGGTTTCGATGGCCGCGGCGGCACCGCCGGCCAGCCCCAGCGCCATCGCGGCGCCGCTGGCCAGCACGACGTTGCGTCGGCCGTGGTCGAGGGGGGAGGAACTCATGCGATGTCTCCAGGCAGGACCAGGCCATCCAGCGCCCAGGCGCCCGGCCCGGCCAGGGCGATCGCCAGCAGGGCCAGCGTCCACATCAGCGGGTATTCGGTGCCGCCGCGCATCCAGAACCAGCCCTTGGGCAGGGCCAGCAGCGCGGTGAAGGCAATGAATGCGGCCGCGGCCAGTGCGGCAGTGCGGGTCTGCCAGCCCAGCAGCACGGCCAGCCCGGAGGCCACCTGCAACAGGGCCAGCAGCAGCGGCAGCGGCGCCACTGCCGGCAGGCCGAAGCCGCGCAGCTCACCGGCAAAACCGGCCAGGCCCGGGCCGCCAAACCAGCCAAACAGCTTGCCCAGCGCGTGTGGCAGCAGGAAACCTCCCGCTGCCACGCGCAGGATCAGCAGGGCTAGGTCGAGGCCATGCCCGTTGCCCATGCTCAGTGGCCGCCTTCCTGCGCGCCGAACATGGTCTTGGCGTACTGGATGCCGATGCCGTAGCCGCCAGCGTGGTCGCGGGCGATGCCGGTGGTCAGGCCGTAGGTCTCGCCACGGGCCCAGTCGCGCTGCAGTTCCAGCAGGTACTGCACGCTGGTGATCGGGCGCGCACCGGCCTGCACCATGCGGGTGACCGCACGTTCGTGCGCCTCATCGCTGACATCGCCGCAGGCATCGGTGATCACGTAGACCTCGAAGCCCTGCTCCAGCGCCGACAGGGTCGGGCCGACGATGCACACGCTGGTCCACAGGCCTGCCAGCACCAGGCGCTTCTTGCCGATGCGGTTGATTTCATCGATCACCGGCTGGTCTTCCCAGGTGTTCATCGAGGTGCGGTCGAACACGGTCTGGCCAGCGAAGATCTCCGGCAGCTCCGGGAACATCGGGCCGGAGAACGACTTCTCGGCGACCGTGGTCAGCACCACCGGCACGTTGAAGCCCTTGGCGCCCTTGCTGATCAGCGAGACGTTGTTGCGCAGCGCGGAGATGTCGATGGTGTGGGTGGCAAATGCCATCTGCGACTGGAAGTCGATCAGCACCAGGGCGTGGTCGGTCGGGGAAAGCAGGCCCTTGGCGGGCGTGGCGGTAGCAGTGGTCATGGGTGGGTTCCAGTAGTGGGCGGGGCAACAGAAGAAGGGAGAACAGCGGGTATGTGCAGGGCGGCATCACCGGCCAGGTACTGGCCCGGGCTGCAGCCGGTCTCGGCACGGAAACTGCGGACGAAATGGCTCTGGTCGAAGAAGCCCAGGTGCTGGGCCAAGCGGGACATCGGCTGGTCGCCGGCCGGCAGCAGTTGCCGCGCGCGTTCGATGCGGCGACGGCGCAGGTAGCGCAGCGGGCTGGCACCGGTGCCGGTGCGGAACAGCCGCACCAGATGGAAACGGCTCACGCAGGCCACCTCGGCCAGCTCCGTCACCCGCAGCGGCTGCGACAGATGCGCATCGATGTAGCGCAGAGCGCGCTGCAGGGCGGCAGCCTGGTGTGGCGCCAACGCGGTGGCTGGGGCGACGGGCGGTGAAGCTTCGGCCATGACAGAGCACCGCGACGGGGTGCCCCATGGTGGGCCGCCAGGTGCCGATGCCCTACCCCCGTCCGTCGAGGCCACCACTCACCCGTTCGGGGGAGGCCGACGCGCCAGCAGGCGCCGTCCGAACTGCCGTGCATCCAGCGAATACGCGCCTGGGCCGAGCAGCAGCAAGGCCAGCGGCAGCGCCAGCAGCGGCACGGCCGCGCCCTGCAGCCACAATCCCACGCAGGCGAGCATCGCCGACAACGGGGTCAGCCACCCCAGTACCAGCAGCGCGACGCCCAGCGCGCACAGCACCACCAGGACGCCTGAATGCAGGCCCGGCGCACACAGGGCAGCGGCCAGGCACAGCCGCAGCCAGAGCAGGCCCAGGCCGGGCCCACGATCGGGAAACATCACGAACAGACGCTGCATCCTCGGCCTCCACCACTCCATTGCCGGCGTGATAGCCGATGCCGCCGCCACCGCGCCTACCCCGTTCGGGTCACCCTCGGCTGCCCCGCACCTGCCAGAATGCTGCCCATGCGTGGCCGCCCCTTCCCCTTGCTGCGTCGCCTGCCGGCGCTGCTGTCGTGCCTGCTGCTGATCGCCCTGCCCGCTTTCGCCGGGCAGCGGCCGGTCGTGGCCGACGGCATGCCCGGCTACCAGCACACCGCGTGGCGGGTCGGACAGGGGGCGCCCGGCGACATCTGGGACATCGCCCAGGACCACCAAGGCATGCTGTGGCTGGCGACGGGCTCGGGCCTGTACCGCTTCGACGGCCGCCGTTTCGAACGCCAGGCCGCGCCGTCTGGCAGCACGTTCCCCTCCACCAACATGGTCACCCTGGCAACGGATGCCGACGACAGCCTGTGGATCGGCTACTTCCAGGCAGGCATCAGCCAGCTTTCGGCCAGCCACCTGCGCAGCTTCGGCCGCGCCGAGGGCGTGCCGATCGGCGTGGTGCCACACTTCAGCCGTGATCGCGACGGTCACCTGTGGGCGGCCATCAACGGCGGCCTGCGCTGGTTCGATGGGCAGCAGTGGCGCGCGTTGCCGCGCGGCAGCGGCGTACCGGATCGGCGCGTGCAGTGGCTGCTGCATGATCGCCAGGGCACGTTCTGGGTGCTGGCCGACCTGAAGATCTGGCGACGGCCCGCAGGTGCCAGCACCTTCGAGGACACCGGCATCGCCGTCTCGCAGATGGCCTCGTTGGCCGAAAGCCCGCGCGGCGAAATCTGGCTGGCCGACCGCATTCGCGGCACTTCGCCGCTGGCCAACGCGCACGGCCTGCTGCCTTCCGCCGAGCGCGAGGCGCGACGCCTGCCCGAACTGGTCGCCGCGCGCCTGCAGTTCACCGCCGATGGCACGCTGTGGGCCACGATGAGCCCGCATGGCGGCGTGGCACGGGTCACCTTCGAGGGCGACCAGGCCACGCGCATGGAGCGCTTCGATACGCCGCAGGGCCTGAGCGCGACCTCCGCAGTGCCGGTCCTGCTGGATCGCGAAGGCAATCTCTGGGTCGGCACCAACCTCGGCCTCAACCGCTTCCGCGCGCGCAGCGTGCAGACCCTCGCGGCCGGCCCCACCGATCCCTATCGCTCGCTGGTACGCGCCAGCGACGGTCGCGTGTATGGCTATGGCGAGGACCTGAAACCCTACGACCTGCGCCGCACACTGCTGGGCGAGAACGCCGCGCAGCTGCAGGATGCCGCACGCCAGGCGCCGACGCCGTTGTGGCAGTTCGACTGGATCAACCTGGTCCGCACCGTCGGCGGCCACGCCACGCGCATTCCACTGCCGGCTCCGTATACCGGGCAGTCCCTGCAGGCGCTGCTGTTCCACAACGACGATGACGCCTGGATGTGTGTCGGCGAGCGCGGCGTCCTGCGCTACCAGCACGCGCAGTGGTACCCCCAGCCGCGGCTGCCCGAACAGGCCTGTTCGTCGATGGCGATGGCCAGCGATGGCGCCGTGCTGCTGGGCTATGCCGATGGTCGGCTGCGGCGCATGGATGACCGCAGCGTGGCGACCTTCGATACCCGCCAGGGGCTGGCCGTTGGACCGGTGACGGCCCTGCTGCAGGACCAGGACATGCTGCTGGTAGCCGGCGAAGCCGGGCTGGCCGCACGCATGGGCGACGGCCATTTCAGCGAAGTGCGCACCGACATGGCGGGCGTGCTGGAAGGCATCACCGGCATGGTCGCCGACGCACATGGGCGGCTCTGGCTCAATGGCAGCCGCGGGCTGGTGCGGCTGGACCGCACCGCCCTGCGCAATGCCGTGCTCACCCATCAACCGGTGGCACCGCGCCTGTTCGATGCAGTCGACGGCATGCCCGGCATCGCCCTGCAGAGCGGCCCGATTCCCACCGCCGCGCTGGCCGCCGACGGCCTGCTGTGGCTGGCCACCAACCAGGGGTTGGCGTGGCTGGACACCAACGCTTCGCACACCAACATCCTGGCACCGGGCGTGCGCATCGGCGATGTGCTGTACGGCGCCACCCAGGCACCGCTGCAGGAAGGGCTGCGCCTGCCGGCCGGCACCACCCAGCTGCAGATCGATTACGTGGCGCTGTCGCTGGCCCGGCCGGAACGCAACCGCTACCGCTACCGGCTGTCCGGCGTGGACGAAGGCTGGCAGGACGCCGGCAGCAGCACGCGCGCCTACTACACCAACCTCGCCCCGGGCACGTACCGCTTCGAGGTGGAAGCGGCCAACGAGGACGGCATCTGGAGCACGGCGCCGGCCAGCCGCAGCTTCAGCATCGCCTCCACCTTCGTGCAGACGATCTGGTTCAAGCTGCTGTGCGCGGCGCTGGTGCTGGTGGCGCTGATGGTGGCCGTGCGCATCCGCAGCGGCCAGCTGGCCGCACTGTTCCGCGCGCGCCTGCAGGAACGCCATGGCGAGCGCGAGCGCATCGCCCGCGATCTGCACGACACCCTGCTGCAGGGCAGCCAGGGGCTGATCCTGCGCCTGCATGCGATCAGCCAGTCGGCGCAGACGCCGGACAACGTGCGCACCCAGCTGGAATCGGCGATGCAGCTGGCCGAACGCAACCTCGCCGAGGGCCGCGAGCGGGTCAATGCGCTGCGCGATGGTCCCTTCGCCGGCCGCGACCTGGCCACCGCATTGGCCGACGTGCATGCCGAGTACGCCGGCCAGGGCACCAACCCGCTGCGCCTGACCGTCGAAGGCACGCCACCGCCGCTGCGGCCCGATGCGGTGGAGGAAGTGTTCCTGATCGGCCGCGAAGCGATCCGCAATGCCCTGCGCCACGCCCAGGCCAGCGCCATCGAGGTGGAACTGTCCTACGGCAGCCGCTGTTTCCTGCTGCATGTGCGCGATGACGGCGTCGGCATTACCGACGACGATGCCGGCCATGGCCACTGGGGCCTGCAGGGCATGCGCGAACGCGCGCAGCGGCTGGGCGCGGAACTGCAGCTGTGGACCCGCCCGGGCCTGGGCACCGAAGTAGCGCTGGCGGTTCCCGCACGGCGCCTGTATCACCGCCGGCCGCCACGTTGGCGCTGGCCCTGGAGTGCAAAGCACCATGACTGAGTCTTCTTCCCCGATCGGCGTACTGGTGGTCGACGACCATCCGCTGCTGCGCGACGGCCTGGCCGCCCTGCTCGGCGCGCAACCGGACCTGCGCCTGCTGGGCGAAGCCGCCGACGGCGAGGAAGCCATCGCGCGCTACCAGGAGCTGCAGCCGGACGTGGTGCTGATGGACCTGCAGATGCCGCGCCTGGATGGCGTGGAAGCGATCGTGCGGATCCGCGCACTGGACCCGCGCGCGCGCATCATCGTGCTGACCACCTACCGTGGCGACGTGCGTGCGGTACGTGCGCTGCAGGCTGGCGCCAGCGCCTACCTGCTGAAGGACATGCTGCGCCACGAACTGGTGGACACGATCCGCACGGTGGCCGGCGGCCGGCGTGCCGCGATTCCCCCGGCGGTGGCCGCGAGCATCGCCGCCCATGTGGTGGAAGACCGGCTGTCGCCGCGCGAGACGGAAGTACTGCGGCACGTGGCCGGTGGCCTGTCGAACAAGCGCATCGGCGAGCGGATGCAGATTTCCGAGCAGACGGTGAAGGCGCACATGAAGAGCCTGATGGACAAGCTGGGCGTGGGTGACCGCACGCATGCGGTGACGCAGGCGCTGCGGCGCGGGATCTTCAGCCTGGATGACAGCGGTCACGATTGAGGGTTTGGGGTTTTATGCAGGGCTTGCAGCCCTGCACCTGCAGAAGCCGAAGCAAGATCAAAAGCCTGCATCCCGTGGGATGGCGGGGCGGTGTGGGTGGTCAGGACACGCCGTAAACCCATC
>NZ_JACVTV010000156.1:0-7765 GCF_016624625.1 Stenotrophomonas sp. S41
TGCCGCAGTAGATCCACGCATGGCGTGGATCTACTGCGGCATCGCATGGATCCACGCGGTGGGTGGTAGATCCACGCCATGCGTGGATGAGGGACGCCGCGAGGAATCGTAGATCCACGCCATGCGTGGATGAGGGCCGCCGGGTCGTAGATCCACGCCATGCGTGGATGAGGCGATCAGCGCCGTGCCAGCAGCACCAGCACTGCGCCGGTGCCGCCCTGGCCGGTCGGTGCCGAGTGGAACGCGAGCACGTCGTTGCGCAGCCGCAGCAGGCGGTCGACCAGGTTCTTCAACACCGGCGCGCCGCCATCGGACTGCAGGCCCTTGCCGTGGATGATGCGCACGCAGCCGTACTCGTGCGCGTGCGCCTCCAGCAGGAACTGGCGCAGCAGCGTTTCGGCCTGCGCCGCAGTGGCTCCGTGCAGGTCCAGTTCGTCCTGGACCGAATACTGGCCGCGCTTCAGACGCTGGAACATCCGCGGCGGCAGGTTGTCGCGGCGGTAGCTGGCGGTGTCGCCGGCTTCCAGCGGGCTGCTGTCGCGCAGCAGGCGGGCGAACTCGCCCGCGGCCTCGGCTTCGTCGCGTTCGGCCATGCGTGCGCGTGGCTTCGGTTTCGGCGCGGACGGTGCCGGCTCGACCTCCTTGCGCAGCGGCTTCACTTCGCCGATGGCCGAGCGGAACAGGGCGGCCGGATCTTCATCTTCAGGGTGCGACATGCGCACAGGGTAAACCGCCCGCGCGGGTCTGCCTATGTCGATTCGATGACGCGCATCACCACTGGCAGGGTAGGACCGGCGGCCCGCTTGCGGCACAATACCCGACGCACTTGCGCGATCGCCGGTTCCCGACAGGGGCGCGGCCGGTCCCGCCCACGCGACAAGGTGACGGAATCGAATTCTTGGAAAATCAAGCGGTTAAATCGAAGATGCGCATCCTGGTCAGTAACGATGATGGCGTCGACGCCGCAGGCATCCGGATGCTTGCGGCCGTGCTGCGCGAGGCCGGCCATGAAGTGACGGTGGTCGCACCCGACCGCGATCGTTCCGGTGCCAGCAATTCGTTGACGCTGGACCTGCCGATCCGGCTCAAGCGCATCGACCACTACACCGTCTCGGTGGCCGGCACCCCGACCGACTGCGTGCACCTGGCACTGACCGGCCTGCTCGAATTCGAGCCCGACATTGTCGTTTCCGGCATCAACAACGCCGCCAACCTCGGCGATGACGTCATCTATTCGGGCACCGTCTCGGCGGCGATGGAAGGTCGCTTCCTCGGCCTGCCGGCGGTGGCCGTGTCGCTGGTCACCCGCAACCACGACCCGAAGCACTTCGAGACCGCCGCGCGTGCCGCGGTGGAGATCGTCGCCCGGCTGAAGGCCGATCCGCTGCCGGCCGACACCATCCTCAACGTCAACGTGCCCGACCTGCCGTGGAATGAGGTCAAGGGCTTCGAAGTGACCCGCCTGGGCAATCGCCATCGCGCCGAAGGCTGCATCGCGCAGAAGGACCCGCGCGGCAACGACGTGTACTGGATCGGCCCAGCCGGCCGCGAGCAGGATTCCGGCCCCGGCACCGATTTCCATGCGGTGCGCACCGGCCATATCTCGATCACCCCGATCCAGGTCGACCTGACCCGCTACCAGGCACTGGAGAAGGTGGCCAGCTGGGTCGGCGGCCTCAGCGCCGCGCTGGACCAGCCGGCATGAGCCCGCGCCTGCGCCTGCAACCGGAAGCGGTCGGCATCGGCATGACTTCGCAGCGCGTGCGCGACCGCCTGGTCGACCGCCTGCGCGAAGCCGGCATCGTCGACGAGTCCACGCTGAACGCGATCCGGGTGGTGCCGCGCCATCTGTTCATCGACGAGGCGCTGGCCTCGCGCGCCTACGAAGACACCGCGCTGCCGATCGGCCATGGCCAGACCATCTCGCAGCCGTGGGTGGTGGCGCGGATGACCGAAGCGGTGCTGCAGGTCGCGCCGAAGAAGGTGCTGGAAGTGGGCACCGGTTCGGGCTACCAGGCCGCCGTGCTCGGCGCCGTGGGCCTGGAGGTCTACACCGTCGAGCGCATCGGCGATCTGCTGCGCCAGGCGCGCAAGCGCTTCCGCGCGCTGGGCATGAACATCCGCACCAAGCATGACGACGGCCGGGTCGGCTGGGCCGAACACGGTCCCTTCGATGCGGTGGTGGTCACTGCCGCGGCACCGGCCCTGGTCGATGCCCTGGTCGAGCAGCTGGCGGTCGGTGGGCGCCTGGTGGCGCCGGTCGGTGGGCCGGGCGGGCAGTCGCTGGTGCAGCTGGACCGCAGGGAAGACGGCAGCATCGAACAACGCGTGCTGGCACCGGTCACGTTCGTGCCGCTGCTGTCTGGCATGCTCGATTGAATCCACGGAGCAGGGTTGCATGAAGATATTCGGGCCGCTGTACGAGCGGGCGATGAAGTGGGCGGCGCACGAACGCGCGCCGACCTACCTGACGGTATTGAGTTTCTTCGAAGCCATCATCTTCCCGGTCATGCCGGAAGTGATGCTGGCGCCGATGTGCGTGGCCCAGCCCAAGCGCGGCTGGTGGTTCGCCACGCTCAGCCTTGCCGGCTCCATGGTCGGCGCGGTGGTCGGCTACGCGCTGGGTCATTTCGCGTTCGAAGCGATCAAGCCGCTGTTCGAGGCGCTGGGCATGCTGCCGGCCATCGAGCAGGGCATCGCCACGGTGCAGGCCAAGATGGCCGAGTCGCCGTGGGCGGTGTTCACCTTCCTGGTGCTGGGCGGCTTCATGCCCATCCCGATGAAGGTCTTCACGTGGGCTTCGGGTATCGTCGGCGTGCCGATGCCACAGTACCTGCTGAGCATGTTGATCGGCCGCGGCAAGCGCGTGTACGTGCTGGCTGCGGTCATCCGCATCGGCGGTGCGCGTGCCGAAGCGGCGCTGCGTCGCTGGATTGAACCGCTGGGCTGGATCGCCACCGTACTGGTGGTGGGGCTGGTTGCCTGGCTTGTATGGAGGTCGAAGTTCGCATGAGTGCAGATCGTCTGAGCAAGGGAGTGCGCGTCGGCGCGCTGGCGTTGCTGGTATCCACCCTGGCCGCCTGTGGCACCGCCACCGTCGTCCGCCCCGGCGGCAGCAGCGGTGGCAGCACTGTCAGCACGCCGAAGGCCTCGGTGCCCAAGCCCGGGCAGACCGTGGTCGTGCGCAAGGGCGACACGATCTATGCGCTGGCCCGCATCCATGACATCACTCCGGCCGACCTGATCGCCTGGAACCGCCTGGACAACCCGTCGCAGATCTATCCGGGCCAGGTCATCCGCCTGTACCCGGCCGGTGCCACCGGCGGTCGCGCGCCGACCACGGTAGTGACCCCGCCGCGCGGCAGCGCAGGCACGACCACCCCGGCGCCTGCGCCGGTGGCGACGGCGCCGGTAGGGCCGGTGAAGAGCAACATCGACTGGCGCTGGCCGGCCGATGGCGCGATCGTCGGCCGCTACGTGGCCGGTGACGCGACCAAGCAGGGCGTGGACATCGCCGGCACCAGCGGCGCCGCCGTGCGCGCCACCGCCAACGGCGTGGTGGTGTATTCCGGTGCCGGCCTGGTCGGCTACGGTGAGCTGATCATCATCAAGCACAGCGACCAGTGGCTGTCGGCCTATGGCCACAACCGCAAGCGCCTGGTCAACGAAGGCCAGAACGTCAAGGCGGGCGAGCAGATCGCCGAGATGGGCCGCACCGGTGCGAACCGCGACATGCTGCACTTCGAGATCCGCTACAACGGCAAGCCGGTCGACCCGCAGCAATATCTGCCCGCACGTTGATGAGGTAGCGCCGGGCCATGCCCGGCGGCTTCACCTGTAGAGCCGAGCCCATGCCCGGCTGCTCTTCGCGTGCAAACGAAAACGCCCAAGCATCGGCTCGGGCGCTACAGACAACCTGCAATCCAGGGTAGCGCCGGGCCACGCCCGGCGGCTCCGGCCTCAACCTTCCAGAATGAAGGCGGCGGCGACCTTGCGGCCTTCGCCGGCAAGGATGTTGAACGTGCGCGCGGCGGCCGGGTTGTTCATCACTTCCAGGCCGATGCCACGCGACAGGCAGGCGGCCATCACCGCGGCCGGCGGAAACACCTGGCGGTCGCCGGTGCCCAGGACGATCAGCGCCGGATTCAGCGCAAGAATCGCTTCGATGTCGGCCAGCTGCAGGTCCGCGGCCTGGCGCACCGGCCACTGCGCGACCAGCTGGTCGGGGGTCAGGAAGAAGCTCTGCCCCAGTACCTGGTCGTTGACCTTGGCCGAGCGGCCGTCGGCAGCGCGCAGGCTGTAGGCGTAATCGGGCGGTTCGTGGTTCAGCTGCATGGGGGCAGGGCGATCAGCCGCGCGGCAGCACGATCTGGCGCTGTTCCTTGCTCGGGCGGTACAGCACGGCAACGTGGCCGATGCGCTGCACCAGCGCCGCCTCGGTGGCTTCGACGATCTCGGCGATCATCGCGTCACGGGCGTCGCGGTCCTCGGCGGCAACCTTCACCTTGACCAGTTCGTGGCGCTCCAGGACTTCGTTCAGCTCGGCGATGAAGGCCGGCGTGATGCCCTTGCCGCCGGTCTGCAGCAGGGCCTTGAGGTCGTGGGCGTGGCCGCGCAGGAAACGGGTCTGGGAGGCGGTCAGTGCGATGGACATGCAGGAAAAGGGGGTTGAATGGGACGATCAGGGTATCATGACGACCCCATCAGCCCCTATTTCCAATGGCCACCCGTAGCAAAAGCAGCCAGCGCTGGCTCAAGGAACACTTCTCCGACCCCTTCGTGAAGAAGGCGCAGGCCGAAGGCATGCGCTCGCGCGCGGCCTACAAGCTCGAGGAGCTCCTCGAACGTGACCGTCTGCTGAAGCCGCACATGGTGGTCGTCGACCTCGGCGCGGCCCCGGGCGGCTGGTCTCAGCAGGTCCGGAGACAGATCGGCGACACCGGCCGCGTGCTCGCGCTGGACATCCTGGACATGCCGCCGCTGGCCGGCGTGGAGTTCCTTCACGGTGACTTCAGGGAAGAAACCGTCCTATCGCAGTTTGAAGCCATGCTCGGCGATCAGCCGGTAGACCTTGTGCTGTCGGACATGGCCCCCAATAAGAGTGGTGTGGGTGCGGTCGACCAGCCGCGGATGATGCACCTGGCCGAGCTTGCGCTGGACTTCGCCGACAACCACCTCAAGACCGGTGGGGCGTTCCTGATCAAGCTGTTCCAGGGCGAAGGCTTTGACGACTACGTGCGCGAGATGCGCCGCCGGTACGACAAGGTCTCCATCCGCAAGCCGGAAGCATCGCGCAAGCGCTCGCCCGAGGTGTATGCCTTGGGACAGGGAAAACGCGCCCACATGAAGTAAGCTCGCCGAGTACGCTCGACCCCAACGCAAGACCCGCACTAAGAGGAACGCCGGAGCCAATGAGGATGAACGACTTGACCAAGAACCTCCTGCTATGGGTGGTCGTCGCCGTCGTGCTGATGGTGGTCTTCCAGAGCTTCTCGCCCAAGTCCTCCGGGGCCGGGGCGCAGGGCGCGACGTATTCGCAGTTCCTGGACCAGGTGGACAGCGGCAACGTGCAGAAGGTCACCTTCGGTGGCGATTCGCGCGGCCTGACGAACCAGCTCACCTACACCACCCGTGGCGGCCAGACGGCCACCATCGCCGCGCCGGCTGATCGCGACCTGATCAACGTGCTGCGCACCAAGAACGTGGACATCGTGCAGGAAGAGCCGTCCAGCGGCATTTCCTTCGCGGCCATCCTGATGAACTTCCTGCCGGTCATCCTGATCATCGGCTTCTGGCTGTTCATCATGCGCCAGATGCAGGGCGGTGGCGGCGGTGCCAAGGGCGCGATGTCCTTCGGCAAGTCGCGCGCCAAGCTGCAGGGCGAGGACCAGATCAAGGTCACCTTCGCCGATGTCGCCGGCTGCGACGAAGCCAAGGAAGAAGTGGGCGAACTGGTCGACTTCCTGCGCGACCCGTCCAAGTTCACCAAGCTGGGCGGCAAGATCCCGCGCGGCGTGCTGATGGTCGGCCCGCCGGGTACCGGCAAGACGCTGCTGGCCAAGGCCATCGCCGGCGAAGCCAAGGTGCCGTTCTTCTCGATCTCCGGTTCGGACTTCGTGGAAATGTTCGTCGGCGTCGGCGCCAGCCGCGTCCGCGACATGTTCGAGCAGGCCAAGAAGCACGCGCCGTGCATCATCTTCATCGACGAAATCGACGCCGTCGGTCGCCACCGTGGTGCCGGCCTGGGCGGCGGTCATGACGAGCGCGAGCAGACCCTGAACCAGCTGCTGGTCGAAATGGACGGCTTCGAGGGTGGTGAAGGCGTGATCGTCATCGCCGCGACCAACCGTCCGGACGTGCTGGACCCGGCGCTGCTGCGCCCGGGCCGTTTCGACCGCCAGGTCGTGGTCGGCCTGCCGGACGTGAAGGGTCGCGAGCACATCCTGAAGGTGCACATGCGCAAGCTGCCGCTGGCCGACGACGTCGAGCCGATGGTGATCGCGCGTGGTACCCCGGGCTTCTCCGGTGCAGACCTGGCGAACCTCTGCAACGAGGCCGCCCTGTTCGCCGCACGTGGCAACGAGAAGGAAGTCCGCATGGACCACTTCGACCGTGCCCGCGACAAGATCCTGATGGGTGCCGAGCGCCGCTCGATGGCCATGAGCGAGGAAGAGAAGACCCTGACCGCCTACCACGAGGCAGGCCACGCCATCGTCGGCCGCCTGGTGCCCGAGCATGATCCGGTCTACAAGGTCACGATCATTCCGCGCGGTCGTGCGCTGGGTGTGACCATGTACCTGCCGGAAGGCGACAAGTACTCGATGAACCGCGTGGCGATCAAGTCGCAGCTGTGCTCGCTGTACGGCGGTCGTGTGGCCGAAGAGCTGATCTTCGGCGCCGACAAGGTCACCACCGGTGCGTCCAACGACATCGAGCGCGCCACCAAGATGGCCCGCAACATGGTCACCAAGTGGGGTCTGTCGGATCAGCTCGGCCCGATCGCCTATGGCGAAGAGGATGACGAGGTGTTCCTGGGCCGTTCGGTCACCCAGCACAAGAGCGTGTCCAACGACACCGCGCGCCGCATCGACGAGGAAGTGCGCAACATCCTCGACGAGGCCTACGCACGCACCACCGAGCTGATGACGGCCAACCTGGACAAGCTGCACGCGATGTCGCAGCTGCTGCTGCAGTACGAGACCATCGACGCGCCGCAGATCGACGCCATCATGGAAGGCCGCGATCCGCCGCCGCCGGCGGGCTGGAACAAGTCCAACAAGGACGGTGGTGGCAACGACAAGGGCGGCGACGCTCGTCCGCTGCCGCCGATCGCCGGCCCGGCCGAGTCGCACTGACGGCCCGCCATTGCTGATCGCAGACGAGGCCGGGGAAACCCGGCCTCGTTGTTTCCGGGCCGCGAGGCCCGACTGAATTCACCGCCTTACGCTGGAGCCCGCATGTCCGTCCCCCCGCCGCAACCGATCTCCCATACCGTTGAAATGGTCATCGCGACCATCGTCGGTGTCGCCGTGGGCCTGAGCGTGGACAACCTGCTGCTGGGCTGCGGTGTCGGCATTGCCGTCGGCATCCTGCTGAGCATCATCAAGACGCTGTACGTGGACCGGAAGCGCCGCCGGCAGCGTTGAGGGTTTTCTCTTGGCAGGGCTGCGCCCTGCACCTGCAGAAGCAACGTCAACGTCAACGTCAGAAGCCTGCATTCCGTGGGATGGCGGGGGGGGGGGGGGGGGGGGGGGGGGGGGGGGGG
>NZ_JACVTV010000157.1:0-7560 GCF_016624625.1 Stenotrophomonas sp. S41
GGCGGCCGGTTCATCCACCCCGTAGGTGTCAACCTATGGCAGGACGGGTCAGTCGGCGCCAACCAAGGTTGGCGACTACCAGAGCAGAAGGTAGCGCCGGGCCTTGCCCGGCGGAACCTCCACCGGCGCTTACTGCGCCAGCTTCGCCTTCAGTGCGGCAATCAGCTTCACCGGGGCTTCGGCGGTGGCCGGCATGCCACGCGGGTCGACCGCGGAGATGTAGGCACCGGCATCGACGGCAACCACGCGGACCAGGAAGTTGCTGCCTTCATAGGCCACGTCGTAGGAGCCCAGCAGCTGCGCGCGGCTGGCGATGGTCACGCCTTCCACGCCTTCCAGCGCGGTGCCGACCTTGCCGAAAGCCTCTTCCTTGCTGCCCGGGATGGTGAAACCGCTGTTGCCAGCAGCCGGGGCGGCAGCGGCGGCCGGAGCAGCCGGAGCCGCCGGCTTGGTGGCCGAGCTCAGCGCCGGCACCTGGTTGCCACCGGCGCCTGCCGGGACGTTCAGATCCGGCGGCACTTCCAGCGGACGCATTTCGGGAGCCAGGGCGTAATCACCCTTGGCGCCGCGCTTGAAGCAGCCGGTGGTACCGGCAGCGACGGCGACGGCAAGCAGGGCGTAGGACAGCACGCGGACAGTGGAAACGGATTGACGCATGTGGATCTCCTGGATCAGGCCACGACAACAGGTCAGTGGCTGGAAAGGGCTTCAAGGGCGGCGATGTCGCCGGCGAGATGGTCGGCCGCGGGCTGGTGTGCGGCCGAAAGCGGCAGCAGCGGCAGGCGCAGGTCATGGCCGATGCCGATGCGGCGCAGCAGCGCCTTGACCGGGATCGGGTTCGGCTCGACGCCGCAGAAATCATGGAACGGCTGCAGGCGCGCATCCCAGGCTTCGGTGGCGTCATGTTCGTGGGCGGCGGCCAGCGCGCACATGCGGCGGTAGGCACCAGGCAGCGCGTTGGAACCGACCGAGATCAGACCGGCCATGCCGGCCTGGATCGAGCGGGCGGCGGTGCCGTCATCGCCGCTGAGCACGGCGAACTCCGGACCGGCCAGGGCCAGCAGGGCCTGCACGCGCCCCATGTCGCCCACCGCTTCCTTGATGGCGACGATGTTCGGGTGACTGGCGAGCTCGGCCACGGTCTCCGGCAGCATGTCGCAGCCGGTACGGCCGGGCACGTTGTACAGCACCACCGGCAGGCCGCCCTGGTCGGCCACGGCGCGGTAATGCGCGATCAGGCCGGCCTGGGTGGGCCGCACGTACGGCGGGGTCACCACCAAGGCGTGGGTGGCGCCGAGCGCGGCGGCGCGGCGGGTCTGCTCGATGGTTTTGGCGGTGCCCGACAGGCCGGTGCCGGCCAGGACCGGGACACGGCCGGCGATGATTTCGACCGCGCTGGCCAGCAGCTGGTCGTATTCGGCATCAGACAGGGTGGCGGCTTCGCCGGTCGAGCCGGCGACGACGACGCCTTGGACGCCGCCCTCCAGCTGCAGGTGCAGCAGGCGCTGCCAACCGTCGGGGTCGAGGGAGCCGTCGGCCCGGAACGGGGTCGCCAGCGCGGTGATGAGGCCGGAAAGGGACAAGGACGTGCTGCTCTTGGCTGGGGAGGGAAAACGCCCGCCACGACAGGCCGGGGGCACCTGAATGTTACTTGCGGCGCGAAAGCACGGGCAAGTATGCTGGACACCGGTGGATTCCCGCCCCCGGCGGGCATTCAGACTCACGCCTTGCATTACCCGGAATCGCCTTGACCGACACCACCCCGCGCCCCGCGCCGAGCGAAAACCACCTCCTGATCAACGCCTACACGACGCATCCGGAGTCCCCCCTGCTGTCCGTCACCCGCCGCATCGCCGACAGCGGCTGCAATCTGGTGGACGCGCGCCTGGCCACGGTCGGCCGCGATGTCTCGGTCACCGCCCTGGCCACCGGCTCCTGGGATTCGGTCGCCAAGCTGGAAGCGATGCTGACCCGGCTCGAGCGCGAGGAAGGCCTGAAGCTGGTCTGGTACCGCACCGAGGCCAAGCAGGCGCAGTCCAACCTGCTGCCGTACATCGTCGAAGTGATCGCCGCCGACAAGCCGGGCATCCTGTTCCAGCTGGCCGATTTCTTCGACCGCCAGGGCATCACCATCGAGACCCTGCAGAGCACGCGTTACCGCGCCATGCAGACCGGCGCTGAAATGTTCAGCGCGCAGGTCACCATCGGCGTGCCGGCCAACATGCACATCGCCGCGCTGCGCGACGATTTCCTCGAGTTCTGCGACCACCTGAACCTGGACGCGATCATGGACCCGATGAAATTCTGATCGGACGTGCGGATTTTCGCGCGCCTCTCACGGGCGCGTGGCGTTTCATGCAATTGTCGTAGAAACAACCCAGGCTCGACAGAAGGACCTCATGAACAACGGCGATACCCTGGACAGCATCACCCTTTCCCTGCCGCTGGCGCTGTCCGGCGGCGAGCAGTCCACCCTCGGCGACTACGCCGGCCAGTGGCTGGTGCTGTACTTCTACCCCAAGGACAGCACGCCCGGCTGCACCACCGAAGGCATCGACTTCAACGCGCTGCTGCCGGAGTTCAAGAAGGCCGGTGCGGTCGTTCTCGGCGTCTCCCGCGACTCGGTCAAATCGCACGACAACTTCTGCGCCAAGCAGGGATTCAACTTCCCGCTGGTCAGTGATGCCGACGAAGCGCTGTGCACCGCCTTCGACGTCATCAAGATGAAGAACATGTACGGCAAGCAGGTACGTGGCATCGAACGCAGCACCTTCCTGATTTCTCCCGACAGCCAACTCGTGCAGTCCTGGCGCAAGGTCAAGGTCGCCGGCCATGCCGACGCCGTGCTTGCCGAACTGAAGGCCGCCCAATCCAAGTGAGTTCCAACGCCCACTGTGTCCGCCACCACCCTGCCCCGCAGCAGGTCGTGGTGGTTTTTCCCTGTCCGTAACCAGGAAATGACGATGACCCGAGGCAAGCGCATCTACGTGCTGGATACCAACGTGCTGATGCACGATCCCACCGCGCTGTTCAAGTTCGAGGAACATGACGTCTACCTGCCCATGCAGGTGATCGAGGAGCTGGACAACGGCAAGAAGGGCACCTCCGAAGCGAGCCGCAACGCCCGCCAGGTGAGCCGCTTCCTCAATGAGCTGGTGCAGGAATCCGGCCTGGACAACCTGGCCGACGGCATTCCGCTGGAGCGCCCCAACGGCCTGCAGCTGCGCGGCAAACAGAGCGCCGGCAAGCTGCGCTTCCAGACCAGTCATTTCGACGCGGGCAAGAGTTTCGGCAAGGTCATCCCGGACAACGCCATCCTCGGCGCGATCCTGGCGCTGAAGGAAGAAACTCCGGACCTGCCGGTGGTGTTCGTTTCCAAGGACATCAACCTGCGGATCAAGGCGGCCATCGCCGGCATCGTGTCCGAGGATTACGAGAACGACCGCGCGCTGGATGATTTCAGCCTGCTCTACACCGGCGCCACCGAGCTGCCGGAAGACTTCTGGAAGCGCCACGGCGAGGACCTGCGCAGCTGGAGCGACAAGGGCCGCACGCATTACGAAATCCTCGCCCAGGACGGCGAGGAGTGGTACCCGAACCAGTACGTCTACCTGCCCGGCGAAGACGAGGTCGAGCTGCGCGTCAGCCGCGTGGTCGGCGATGGCAAGGTGGTGCTGTCGCTGGTCGATGATTTCCGCCACGGCAGCCACGCCGTGTGGGGCATCAGCGCACGCAACCGCGAGCAGAACTTCGCGCTCAATGCGCTGATGGACCCGGAGATCGACTTCGTCACCCTGCTCGGCACCGCCGGCACCGGCAAGACCCTGCTGGCGCTGGCCGCCGGCCTGGCGCAGACCATGGACCAGCAGCGTTACCGCGAGATCATCATGACCCGCGCCACGGTGAGCGTGGGCGAGGACATCGGCTTCCTGCCCGGTACCGAAGAAGAAAAGATGACGCCGTGGATGGGCGCGCTGACCGACAACCTGGAAGTGCTCACCCACAACCAGGAAGGCGGCACCTGGGGCCGCCAGGCCACCAACGACCTGCTGGCCAGCCGCATCAAGATCCGCTCGATGAACTTCATGCGTGGACGTACGTTCCTGTCGCGCTACCTGATTCTCGATGAGGCGCAGAACCTCACGCCAAAGCAGATGAAGACGCTGATCACCCGTGCCGGCCCCGGCACCAAGATCGTCTGCCTGGGCAACGTCGAGCAGATCGACACCCCGTACCTGACCGAGACCACCTCGGGCCTGACCTACGCGGTGGACCGCTTCAAGAACTGGCCGCATAGTGCGCACATCACCCTGCGCCGAGGCGAGCGTTCGCGCCTGGCCGATTACGCTTCGGAGGTGTTGTGAACCGTTGCACCCGCCTGCTGCTGCCCACGGCTGCGATCGCTCTCGCAGCCGCCCTGGGGGCGTGCACCACCACGCGCGGCCCGGCCAGCGTGCCGACCGCCGAGCGCACCGGCCAATCGTGGGTGGTCACCCGCCCCGTCATCGCCGCGCAGGTATTGGATACCTGCTCGCGCACCAGCCCCGGCCGCGAGGCCGGGCGGGTGAGCGGCTACTGGGCGCCGAGCCGGCAGCAGGTGGACCAGATGGAAGCGAAGCTGTCCTCGCTGGAAGCACAGGTGCCGCACGTACTGGACTTCGACCGCCAGTACGTGGGCATCGAAAGTGGCGGCCGGCAGCTGATCTACATCAACGCCTTCCACCTGCCGGAAGATGCCAGCACCAATCCCGCGCGCGAAGCAATCCGCGTGTGTGATGGCGGCCGGCAGTTCTGGGGCGCGGTGTACGACCCGGCCACCGGCAGCTTCAGTGACCTGCAGTTCAACGGCGGCAAAGTGCCGTCGCCCTGAGGCGGCGGCATGGGAATCCGCCTGCCCACCTGGGTCTGGATAGGCGCGGTCGCGCTGTCCAGCGTGGCCGGCATGGTCAACGTGGTCGGCTTCCTGGGCTTCGAGCACCAGGCGGTGAGCCACATGACCGGCAGCACCAGCCAGCTGGGCATGGCGATTGCCCAGGGTGACTGGCGCGCGGTCGGCCATCTGTGGGGCCTGCTGATCGCCTTCTCGCTGGGCGCGATGCTCAGCGGCCTGCTGATCCAGGACAGCGCCCTGCAGCTGGGCCGGCGCTACGGCGTGGCCCTGGCGATCGAATCGGCGCTGCTGCTGGTGGCCATTCCGTTGTTCGAGCAGCAGCAGATCTGGGGCGCGCTGGCCGCGGCCATGGCCTGCGGCCTGCAGAACGCGATGGCCACCACCTTCAGCGGCGCGGTGGTACGCACCACCCATCTGAGCGGCATGTTCACCGACCTCGGCATCGGCCTGGGCCACCTGCTGCGTGGCCTGCCGCTGCAGGTGCGCCGGTTGACCCTGAGCGGGCTGATCATCAGCGGCTTCCTCGGCGGCGGCATCGTCGGCGCGTGGTTGTTCATGCACTTCAGCTACGACGCCCTGCTCGCCCCTGCCCTGCTCACCGGCCTGACCGGCATCGTGTATGTGCTGTACCAGCAGTGGGCGCGCTGGCGGCATTGAACGAAGGGCATCCACGCATGGCGTGGATCTACCTTCCCCTGCGGGACCACGGCACAATCGAGGCATGAGCCCGACCACTCCCGCTTCCGCCCTCACCATCGCCGGCTCCGATTCCGGCGGTGGCGCCGGCATCCAGGCCGACCTGAAGGCCTTCGCCGCACACCGCGTGCACGGCCTGTCCGCCATCGCCGCGCTGACCGCACAGAACACCCGCGGCGTCACCGCCGTGCACGTGCCGTCGGTCGCCTTCCTGCGCGCGCAGCTGGATGCCTGCTTCGATGATTTCGACATCCACGCGGTGAAGCTCGGCATGCTGGCCAATGCGGAGGTGATCCACACCGTTGCCGACGTGCTCGAACAGCGCCGCCCCGCGCACGTGGTCCTCGATCCGGTGATGGTCGCCACCAGCGGCGCGCGCCTGCTGGAAGACAGCGCGCTGCAAGCGATGCGAGAACGGCTGGTTCCGCTGGCCACGCTGATCACTCCCAACACCCCCGAGGCCGAACTGCTGGTCGGCCGCAGCATCGGCAACGCCGACCACGCCGAGCAGGCGGCTGCCGCGCTGCTCGACATGGGCGCAGGCGCGGTACTGCTGAAGGGTGGCCACCTGCACGAAGGCAACCGGGTGATCGACCGCTACTTCGACGGTGTCAGCAGCGAAGAGTTCATCCACGCACGGCTGCCACTGGACGCGCACGGCACCGGCTGCACGCTGGCCTCGGCCATTGCCGCCCAGCTGTGCAACGGGCTCAGCCTGGCCAATGCCTGCGAAGCCGGCATCGATTACGTGGCACGCGGCCTGCAGCAGGGCTATGCGCCCGGCCGCAGCGAGGTGCTGGTGCTGGATCACTTCGGCGCGGCACCGCACGCATGAGTGCGACGCCGCGCACGATCGCCGTGGACAGCGGCGATGGCCACCGCTACGAGATCATCGCCTGCATGCCTGCACAGCCGCTGGCACGCCTGCTGTGGCTGCCGGCGCTGGGCGTGGCCGCGCGCCACTACCTGCCGCTTGCGCAGGCGCTGGCAGCACGTGGCATCGCCGTCTACCTGCATGAGTGGCGTGGCAACGGCAGCAGCTCACTGCGCCCGTCACGCACGGTCGACTGGGGCTACCGCGAGATCCTCGAGCAGGATCTGCCGGCCAGCCACGCCACGCTGGCCGGCGAAGACGATGCAGGCAGCGCACTGCCCTGGATCATCGGCGGCCACAGCCTGGGCGGGCAGCTGGCCTGCCTGCATGCAGGGCGCAACCCGGAGTGTTTCCAGCGCCTGTGGCTGGCGGCCAGCGGCACGCCGTTCTGGCGCGTGTTCCCACCCCCGCGCGGTTGGCTGCTGCCACTGTTCTACCGGTTCCTGCCGTGGATCGCGCGCCGCCAGGGTGTGCTGCACGGTCGTCGCCTCGGCTTTGGCGGCACCGAAGCACGCGGGCTGATCGCCGACTGGGCGCGGGTGGGCCTGAACAACCACTACGCCGCGGTGGGCATGGACGAAGATCTGGAAGCTCAGCTGGCACGCATCCACGGCAGCGCGCAGGCGGTGCTGATGGCCGACGACTGGTTCGCGCCGCTCGGTTCGATGCAGGCGCTGCTGGCCAAGCTGCCGAATGTGGCCTCACGCGTGCGCGTACTGTCCGCGCAGGAACTGGGCACGCGCGCCGATCACTTCGCCTGGATGAAGGCCCCGGATGCCGTCGCTGAAAGCTTTTTCATTCAGTTGAATGAAAATTTTCACAAAAGCGTTGACGACAGCCGCCGACATCCGCATAATTCCGCTCCTGTCGCAGGGCGCCCGTAGCTCAGTTGGATAGAGTACCTGGCTACGAACCAGGCGGTCGGGAGTTCGAATCTCTCCGGGCGCACCACTCGACAGGCTTCCAGCATCCGCCGCTGGAAGATGCAGTAAAATGAAGTAACAAATTGATTGTGTACCGCGCGCCCGTAGCTCAGTTGGATAGAGTACCTGGCTACGAACCAGGCGGTCGGGAGTTCGAATCTCTCCGGGCGCACCAC
>NZ_JACVTV010000158.1:0-7514 GCF_016624625.1 Stenotrophomonas sp. S41
GCCCCGCCCGGCGGCCGTCGGCCATCCCCCCATTGGGGCCCGACACGTTCTAAAATCACAGGCTTGTCCCCCAGCCACAGCCCCATGACCCTGCGCCTGCACAACAACCTGACTCGCCAGCTCGAACCGTTCACCCCGATCGACCCGGCCTGTCCGACCCTGTATGTGTGCGGCCCGACGGTCTACAACTACGTGCACATCGGCAACGCCCGTGGCCCGGTGGTGTTCGGGGTGCTGGCCGACCTGCTGCGGCGCCGTTTCGGTGGCCTGCGCTACGCGCGCAACATCACCGACGTGGACGACAAGATCAACAACGCCGCGCGTGAGCAGGGCGTGCCGATCAGCACCATCACCGACAAGTTCGCCGCCGCCTACCGTGAAGACATGGCCGCGCTGGGCGTGGTGCCGCCGGACATCGAGCCGGAGGTGACCGCGCACATGCCGCAGATCATCACCATGATCGAGCAGCTCATCGCCAACGGGCATGCCTACGCCGCCGAGGGCCACGTGCTGTTCGCGGTGGCCAGCTTCGACGGCTACGGCAAGCTGTCGCGCCGTGATCCGGAGGAAATGCTGGCCGGTGCCCGCGTCGAGGTGGCCCCGTACAAGCGCGATGCCGGCGATTTCGTGCTGTGGAAGCCGTCCAGCGACGACCTGCCCGGCTGGGAATCGCCGTGGGGCCGTGGCCGCCCGGGGTGGCACATCGAATGCTCGGCGATGGCCGCCGCCCACCTGGGCGAGACCATCGACATCCATGCCGGTGGCGTAGACCTGCAGTTCCCGCACCACGAGAACGAGATCGCGCAGAGCGAATGCGCCCACGGCGGCCGGATCTTCGCCCGCTTCTGGATGCACAACGGCATGCTCAACTTCGGCGGCGCCAAGATGAGCAAGTCGCTGGGCAACATCGAGCGCGTGCACGACCTGGTGCGCCAGCACCCGCCCGAGGCGCTGCGCCTGGCCCTGCTGTCGGCCCACTACCGGCAGCCGCTGGACTGGTCCGACGCGCTGATCGAACAGTCCGCGCGCACCCTGGACCGCCTGTACGGCACCCTGCGCGACCTGGCCGACGTCACCGCCACGGCGGCGATCCCGGCGGCCGTCGAGGCGACCCTGGACGACGACCTGAACACCCCGCAGGCGCTGGCCGAAGTGGCCCGCATCGCCGGTGAGGCGCGCCGCGCCACCGACCCGACCGAACGCGCGCGCCTGAAGGGAGAGCTGCTCGGCGCCGGCCTGGCCCTGGGCCTGCTGCAGGCCGAACCGGCGCAGTGGTTCGGCACCGCGGCCAGCGAAGGCGACGACGATGCGCGCATCCAGGCGCTCATCGACGAGCGTGCCGCCGCCAAGCAGGCCCGTGATTTCGCCCGCTCCGACGCCATCCGCGACCAGCTGGCCGCCGAGGGCATCGTGCTGGAAGACACCCCGCAGGGCGTGCGCTGGGTGCGCAAGCGCGCCTGACCCGCCCTGCCCCGTGGCCGGCGCGTCCGGCCACGCCCCCACTGTAGAGACCGTTGTGACCGACTCCCCGTTCCCGCTTGAACCCACCGCCGCCGAAGCCCAGGCCGCCATCGCCGAGGAATTCGCCTTCTTCGGCGACTGGTCCGAGCGCTACCAGTACCTGATCGACCTCGGCCGCAAGTTGCCGGCCTTCCCCGATGCATGGAAGACCGAAGAACACCGCCTGCTCGGCTGCCAGTCGATGGTCTGGATCGTGCCCGAGGGCAACGCGCAGTCGCTGCGCTTCCACGCCATCAGTGATTCGGCCATCGTCTCCGGCCTGATCTTCCTGGCCCTGCGCGTGTATTCGGGGCGCTCGGCGCAGGAGATCCTGGACACCGAGCCGAGCTACATCCAGGACATCGGCCTGGCCCGCCACCTGTCGCCCACCCGCAGCAACGGCGTGGCGGCCATGCTGGCCTTCATCCGCGAGACCGCGCAGGCCCAGCTGCAGCGCGAACAGCCGTGACCGCGGCCGCCACCGGAGACGAAGGCGCGCTGGCCCTGCTGGGCCGGCCGGGCTTTGCCAAGCTGCTGGCCTACCGCATCTTCGCGATGCTGTCCTACCAGGTGGTGGCCGTCACCGTCGGCTGGCACATCTACGAAGTCACCCGCAATCCGTTCTCGCTGGGCCTGGTCGGCCTGGCCGAGGTACTGCCGTTCTTCTGCGTGGCGCCGTTTGCCGGCTACCTGGTCGACCACCTGCCGCGCCGTCGGCTGGGTATGGTCGCCTGCGCCGGCCTGGTCGCCACCGCGGTGGTGCTGACCGGCGTGGCCACCGGCTGGCTGCCGTTCCAGGGCGTGTGGCCGATCTATGCCGCCATCGCGCTGACCGGCATGGTCCGTGCGTTCCTGTCGCCCATCTACAACGCCCTGTTTGCCCGCGTGCTCGAACGCAGCCAGTTCGCCCGCGGCGCCGGCCTGGGCAGCGTGGTGTTCCAGTCGGGCATGGTGGTCGGCCCGGCGCTGGGCGGCATCCTGGTCGGCTGGGGCGGCAAGGGCCTGTCCTATGGCGTGGCCACCGCCTTCGCCGTGGTGGCGATGGGCTGCCTGGCCACGCTGAAGGTGAGCGAGCCGGTGCATGACGGCCCGGCCGCACCGATCTTCAAGAGCATCGCCGAGGGCGCCCGCTTCGTGGTCGGCAACCGCATCATGGTCGGCGCGATGGCGCTGGACATGTTCTCGGTCCTGCTGGGCGGCGTGGTGGCGATGCTGCCGGCCTTCCTGCAGGAGATCCTGCACTACGGCCCCGAGGGCCTGGGCATCCTGCGCGCGGCACCGGCGCTGGGCTCGATCGCGGTCGGCCTGTGGCTGGCCCGCCACCCGCTGCAGAAGAACGCCGGCCGCGTGCTGCTGTTCGCCGTGGCCGGTTTCGGCCTGTGCGTGGTCAGCTTCGGCCTGTCCCAGCACTTCTGGCTGTCGGCGCTGATCCTGCTGTTCTACGGGGCCTTCGACGGCGTCTCGGTGGTGGTGCGGTCGACCATCCTGCAGCTGGCCACGCCCGAGGAAATGCGCGGGCGGGTGTCGTCGATCAACGGCATCTTCATCAGCTCGTCCAACGAGCTGGGCGCGTTCTACGCGGGCACGATGGCCAAGCTGCTGGGCCTCGTGCCAGCAGTGGTGCTGGGCGGGTTCGCGGTGCTGAGCGTGGCCGGGATCACCGCGTGGAAGAACCCGACGCTGCGGAAGTTGAATCTGCGCGACCTGCAGTGATTCCGACGGCGCCGCGGCTTTCTGATGATCGCGACGGCGCCGCGGCTTTCTGTAGAGTCGAGCCATGCTCGACTGCTTTTCAGAAGCCAGTCGAGCATGGCTCGACTCTACAGAACGGCCAGTCGAGCATGGCTCGACTCTACAAAAGAACGGCCAGCCGAGCGTGGGCTCGGCTCTACAAGAGCACGATCACCCAACAAAAAACCCGGCCGAGGCCGGGTTTTTCGCATGACCAGACAACGCTCTGGAATCAGTCGCCCTGCTGCTTCTGCAGGTGCTCCCAACGCTCCTGGGCGTCGATGGTGCGCTCGGCGGTCAGGCGTGCTTCGAGGCGCTCCAGGCCGATTTCCTCACCGGTGTCGACGCAGTAACCGTAGTCGCCGGCTTCCAGGCGCTTCAGGGTGCTGTCGATCTTGCCGATCAGCTTGCGGTAACGGTCGCGGGTACGCAGTTCCAGCGAGTTCTCGGTCTCGCGGGTCGCGCGCTCGGCTTCGTCGCCGATGTCACGCACTTCCTCGCGCAGGTTCTCGATGGTCTGCTTGGATTCTTCCACCAGGTCGGCGCGCCAGTTCTGCAGGCGCTGGCGGAAGTATTCCTGCTGCAGCGGGCTCATGTACTCCTCTTCCGAGCCGGGCTTGTAGCCGGTCGGCAGGATCGGGCGGCCGGTGGCCTCGTCGGTCTTGTATTCGACGACCTTGTACTTGCTGCGCGGGGCCGGCGCCGCCGAACGGGCGGTCACAGCCACGGCGACCTTGCCCACGGGGCGCGACACGGTCTTCGGAGCGGGATCAGGTTTCACGGCGGTTTTCACGGCGGTCTTGGCAGGCGATTTCGAAACGGGCACGGGATTCTTGGATTGCGGGGCGGTCGATGCTGCAGGGGTGGCGGCCGGGGCCGGCTTGGGGGCCGGTTTGGCTGCTGCCACTGCCGCGGTCTTGGCCGGGACAGACTTGGCCGGAGCTGCCTTGGCGGCGGGCTTCGGTGCGGTTTTCACTACCGGGGCCGGGGCCGGCTTGGCAGCCGGCTTGGCGACATTCTTGGTGGCTTTCTTTACAGCGGCAGGCGTGGCGGCGGGTTTAGCCGGTGCAGCCTTCTTCGCCGCCGGCTTGGCGACCGGCTTGGCCGCGGCCTTCTTGGCCACCGGCTTCGGCGCGGGCTTGGCGACAGCCTTCTTCGGTGCCGGCTTGGCGACGGCCTTCTTGGCCGGTGCGGCCTTGCTGGCTGCCTTCTTCACCACCGGCGCCTTCTTGCTGGCTGCCGCGGGCTTGGCCTTGGCCGGCGCAGCGGCCTTCTTCGCCGCTGGCTTGCTGGCCTTGGCCGGCGATTTCGTTGCGGTGGCCTTCCTGGCCGCCGGTTGCGAGGATGCTGCCTTGGCGGCCGTCTTGCTGGCCGGCTTCTTGGCAACAGGCTTGGCCGCCAACTTCTTCACAACAGGCTTGGCGGTTTTCTTGGCGGCCTCGACGGCCTTCTTTGCAGTTTTTTTAGCAGCCACGAAACGCTCTTCCTTGGATTCCCCGGGGCCCGGGAAAGCGGGCCTTTATAGCCTACCCGACCCGCAGCAGCAACCTTGGGGGCCTGCTCCATTCAGTCCTGGAGCCAGCGGCCCAGAGTGTCGGTCCGACGAACATGGACCGCCCTGCGCGGTACGGAACCTGGCCGGCACCCCACGGTGCCGGTACCGGTCGCAGGCCATGGGCGACATGCGACCAACAGCCCATCCTGCACAAATGCGGCCTTCATGCCAACTGGCATAAGATGACTGGGTGATCTCGCGCCTGCTCATTGCCCTGCTGCGCTTCTACAAGCGCTTCATCAGCCCCCTGCTGGGGCCGCGCTGCCGTTTCGTGCCGAGCTGTTCTGAATACGCCATGGACGCCATCTCGATGCACGGTCCGCTGCGTGGCAGCTGGCTGGCCGCGCGCCGCCTCGGCCGCTGCCACCCGTTCCATCCCGGCGGCTTCGACCCGGTGCCCGAATCCCCCAACGCCCCCTCTTGCCGTTGCACAGGAAAACACTGACATGTCCTCCACCCTCATCACCAACGCCCGCATGGTCAACGAAGGCCGCACCTTCGACGGCGACCTGCGCATCGAGAACGGCCGCATCGCGCAGATCGGCAGTGGCCTGGCCCCGCGCGACGGCGAACAGGTGGTGGACGCGGCCGGACGCTGGCTGCTGCCCGGCATGATCGATGACCAGGTGCACTTCCGCGAACCGGGCCTGACCCACAAGGGCGACATCGCCAGCGAATCGGCGGCCGCGGTGGCCGGCGGCCTGACCAGCTTCATGGACATGCCCAACACCAACCCGCCGACCCTGGATTCGACCATCCTGGAAGCCAAGTACGAGCTGGCACGCGGCCGCGCCTGGGCCAACTACGGCTTCTACCACGGCGCCAGCAACGACAACCTGGAAGCGATCCGCGCGCTGGACCCGAAGAAGGCGCCGGGCGTGAAGGTGTTCATGGGCGCCTCCACCGGCAACATGCTGGTGGACGACCCGGAGACGCTGGACGCGATCTTCCGCGAATGCCCGACCCCGATCATCACGCACTGCGAAGACACGCCGATGATCGATGCCAACCTCAAGGCCTTCCAGGAGAAGTACGGCGACGCACTGACCCCGGACATGCACCCGGACATCCGCTCGCGCGAGGCCTGCATCAAGTCGACCCGCCTGGCGATGTCGCTGGCACGCAAGCACGGTACCCGCCTGCACGTGCTGCACATCTCCACCGCCGACGAGCTGGCGCTGTTCGAGAAGGGCCCGCTGATCCGCGCCGACGGCAGCCGCAAGCAGATCACCGCTGAAACCTGCGTGCACTTCCTGCACTTCGCGCGCCCGGATTACGCGACCAAGGGCAACCTGATCAAGTGCAACCCGGCCATCAAGGAAGTTTCCGACCGCGAAGCGATCACCGCTGCGCTGGCCGATGACGTGCTGGACGTGCTGGCCACCGACCACGCCCCGCACACCTGGGAAGAGAAGCAGAAGCCCTACGCACAGGCACCGTCCGGCCTGCCGCTGGTGCAGTACGCGCTGGTGGCCGCGCTGGAGCGCGTGCACGAAGGCAAGCTGACCCGCGAGCAGGTGGTGCAGAAGTTCGCGCACGCCCCGGCGCAGCTGTTCGACGTGGAAGAGCGCGGCTTCCTGCGCGAAGGCTACTTCGCCGACCTGGTGCTGGTGGAAGACGTGCCGTTCACCGTCAAGCGCGAGGACGTGCTGTCCAAGTGCGGCTGGTCGCCGTTCGAAGGCACCACCTTCCGCTCGCGCGTGGCCTCGACCTGGGTCAACGGCCAGCTGGTGTGGGACGGCAGCAAGCTCGTCGGCGAACCCGCCGGCCAGCGCATGACCTACGACCGCTGATGCGTCCGGCACTGATGATCGGGGCGCTGCTGCTGGCCGCGCCCCTGTTCACCGCACCGGCAGCCCAGGCGCAGGATGGCATCGGCAGCCTGATCGACAGCCGCGTGGTGTTTCCGGCCAGCGCGTCGCAGGGCGCGCTGGTGATCGGCAAGGTGCCCGCCGGCAGCCGCGTGCAGTACGCCGGCCGCCAGCTGCGGGTGAGCAGCTACGGCAGCGTGGTGTTCGGCATCGGCCGCGACGAGAAGGGCCCGCTGCAGGTACAGGTGCAGCGACCGGATGGGGGCAGCGAATCCGCCACCATCAACGTGACCCCGCGCGACTGGCCGACCGAGCGCGTCAACGGCGTGCCGCCGAAGACGGTCAACCCGCCGCCGGCGATTGCCGAACGGATCAAGCGCGAACAGGCGCAGGTGACCGCCGCACGTGCCCGCGATGACGACCGCACCGATTTCACCCAGACCTTCATCTGGCCGGTGCAGGGCCGCATCAGCGGCCGCTTCGGCAATGCGCGCGTATACAACGGCCAGACCGGCGCCGGACACTCCGGCATGGATATCGCCGTGCCCACCGGCACGCCGGTGAAGGCACCGGCCGCCGGCGTGGTGACCTTCGCCGGCCCGGACCTGTACCTGACCGGCGGCACCCTGCTGATCGACCACGGCTACGGCGTCAGCTCGAACTTCCTGCACCTGTCGCGCATCGACGTGAAGGTCGGCGACCGGGTGACCCAGGGCCAGGTGATCGCCGCCGTCGGCGCCACCGGGCGAGCCACCGGCCCGCACCTGCACTGGGGCATGAACTGGTTCGACACCCGCATCGATCCGCTGCTGGTGCTGGAACGCAAATAATGCACGCGCTTCGTCGCCGGGGGGGGGGGCGGCGGGCGGCCCCCCCCCCCCCCCCCCCCCCCCCCCCCCCCCCCCCCCCCCCCCCCC
>NZ_JACVTV010000159.1:0-7375 GCF_016624625.1 Stenotrophomonas sp. S41
GCAGGACCGCAGGCGCCATGGATGGCGCCTACGAGCCCCCATGGATGGGTTCACGGCGTGTCCTGCCTGCGTCCACCCACCCGCGCAATCACGGAAATCCCAAAGCGCCAACAGCGCACGCTTTAAACATCTACCCTTGACCTCAACCAAAGTTGAGGTGCGATAACAGTCTCCCCGAGGCCAACCCCCTGGCCTTCCCCACGGAGACTGTTGCAATGCCCTACTCGCTTCCCGCCCTCCCCTACGCCTACGACGCCCTGGAACCGCACTTCGATGCGCGCACCATGGAGATCCACCACGGCAAGCACCACCAGACCTACATCAACAACCTCAACGCCGCACTGGAACAGGCCGGCATCGCCGACACCCCGGTCGAAACCCTGATCGCCGACCTCGACGCGCTGCCCGAGTCCGTGCGCGGCGCGGTGCGCAACAATGGCGGCGGCCACGCCAACCACAGCCTGTTCTGGACGGTGCTCAGCGCCACCGGCGGCACGCCGGATGCCGAACTTGCCGCTGCCATCGACCGCGATCTCGGCGGCTTCGAGGCCTTCAAGGACGCCTTCAGCAAGGCCGCGCAGACCCGCTTCGGCAGTGGCTGGGCGTGGCTGACCAGCGATCGCGACGGACGCCTGCAAGTCGAAAGCAGCGCCAACCAGGACAGCCCGCTGATGGGTGCGGCGGTCGGCCTGTCCGGCAATACGCCCATCCTCGCCCTGGATGTCTGGGAACACGCCTACTACCTGCACTACCAGAACCGTCGCCCCGACTACATCGGCGCATTCTTCAACATCATCGACTGGACCGAGGTCGGCCGTCGCTACCGCCAGGCACGCGTCTGATGGACGCCGGCGGCAGTGCCTATGCCGGGCCGTGGGGGGGGGTCTTCCCCGCCCCGGCGCCGGCACCCTCGGTGGACCTGCCGCCGCGCGCCCTGCGCCGGCTGCTCGGCCACTACCCGACCGGCGTGGCCATCGTCACTGCACGCGACGCGCAGGGACACCCGCACGGGCTGACCATCAACTCGTTCGTGCCGGTCTCCCTGCAGCCGCCGCTGGTGCTCTGGAACCTGGCCCTGCACGCGAAGACCCTGCGGGTGTTCCAGCATGCGACCCGCTTCACGCTCAGCGTGCTGGGTGCCGGGCAGGAAGCCCTGGCCAGACGCTTCGCCGATCCGAGCGTGCGTGATCGTTTCGACGGCGTGCCGTTGCTGGAAGGCGAGGAAGACACACCGCCGCGTATCGCCGGTGCGGTCACACACCTCACCTGCAGCCGCCACGCGCAGTGGCCGGTGGGCGACCACCTGCTGCTGGCCGGCCGCATCATCGAGGCGGAGGAAACCGGTGGCGCGCCCTTGATGTTCCATCGCGGCCGCTTCCTGCCCGGGCCGCTTGAACTGCTGCATGAGGTACAGCCATGAACATCGACGCACTGGAGGCCATGCTCGCCAGCGGCAAGGACAGCGCGCTGCTGCGCTTCGGCCTGGGCAAGAGCTGGCTGGACGCAGGCCAGCCCGTGCACGCCGCCACCCACCTGGCACGCTGCGTGGCGCTGGATCCGGAGTATTCGGCGGCGTGGAAGCTGCTCGGCAAGGCGTGGCTGGCCGGTGGCCAGCCGCAGGCGGCGCGCGCGGCATGGCAGCGTGGGCTCAGCGTGGCTGGCAGCAAGGGCGACCAACAGGCGCGCAAGGAGATGCAGGTGTTCCTGCGCCGGCTGGACCCCGCCCCGCAGGACGGCGATCCGCCGGCGGTGCTGGCCAAAGCCAGCTGAAGCCCTCAGCCCGCGTTGGCGGGCGCCGGTGCCGGCATGATGTCCGGCATCGGCAGGCGGCGCGGCTTGCTCGGGAAGGCATGGCGCAGGATGCGCCAGACCACCTGCGCGAACTGGCGCGGCAGCGAGCCGTTGTTGTAGTGCTGGCCGTAGCGGCGGCAGATTTCCTTCACTTCCTTGGCGATGGCCGCATAGCGGTTGGCCGGCAGGTCCGGGTAGAAGTGGTGCTCGATCTGGTGGCTGAGGTTGCCCGACAGCACGTTGATGATGAAGCCGCCGCTGATGTTCGAAGAACCGCGCAGCTGGCGCAGGTACCAGTGGCCGCGCGATTCATTGCGCAGGCATTCCTTCGGGAAGGTTTCCGACTCGGCGGTGAAGTGGCCGCAGAAGATGATCACGTAGGTCCAGACGTTGCGCATACCGTTGGCAACCAGGTTGCCCAGCATCACCGGCAGGAAGAACGGGCCGGCCAGCAGCGGGAAGAACACGTAATCCTTCAGCACCTGGCGGACCATCTTGCGCGCCACCGGACGGGTCTGCAGCCACATCGCACGGCTGCTGATGCGCCCCTTGAACCAGCGGCCCAGGCGCAGGTCCTGCGCGGCCACGCCCCACTGGAACAGCAGCGCGAAGATCGGCGCGATGATCGGCTGCATCAGGTAGAACGGCGACCAGCGCTGTTCCGGGAAGATGCGCAGCAGGCCGTAGCCGATGTCATCGTCCATGCCACGCACGTTGGTGTAGGTATGGTGGCGGAAATTGTGGGTCTTGCGCCAGTTGTCGCCGGTGGCAACGATGTCCCACTCGTAGGTGTTGCCGTTGAGCTTGGGGTCGCCGGTCCAGTCGTACTGGCCGTGCATCACGTTATGGCCCAGCTCCATGTTTTCCAGGATCTTGGCCAGCGCCAACAGCAGGGTGCCGGCGATGCAGGCCGGCCACAGCAGCGGCGCCCAGAACAGCGGCGAGAACGCACCGAGGAACAGCAAACCACGGCCCAGCACGCCCGACCAGCGCACGGCGGCGGCCACGCGGCGGATGTAGCGGGTGTCGGAGGCGCCGAGGCTGCCCAGGATACGGTCACGGATCGCGTCGAGCTCGGCACCGAAGGCGTTCATCTCGGCGGGGCTCAGGGCACGGTCGGAAGCGCGGGTCATGGCAGCAGGTCCTCAGAGATCCAAAGTCAGGTCGGTGGTCGGTGCGCTCACGCAGATCCGCACCGGCTGTGCCGTTTCGGACTGCATTTCACCGGTGCGCAGGTGGCGGGTGGTGCCACTGACGCGGTCGCAGGTGCAGCTGTTGCAGATACCCATGCGGCAGCCGTGCTTGGGCTTGATGCCCTGGGCTTCCAGGCTTTCCAGCAGCGAACGGCCGCGCGCGACCTTCAGCTGGCGGCCGCTGCGCGCCAGGGTCAGGGCGATCTCACCGGCGCTGTCGGCATCGCTGAGCGGTGCCGGCGGGGTGAAGGCCTCGGCCTGGAAGCCGGCGACCTGGTGCACCAGGCGCTGCCGCGCGGCGGCGACGAAGCCATCCGGGCCACAGGCCAGCACGTGGCGCTGCGCCAGCGGGGTATCGTCGCCGGCCACGGCCAGCGAATGGGTATCGATGCGCGCAGCCGGCACCTCGCCCTCGCGCGTGGTCAGCAGGTGCACGCGCATGTTCGGGGTGGCCGCAGCCAAGGCCAGCAGTTCATCGCGGAACTGGAAGGCGGCGGCGTTGCGTTCCCAGTAGAACAGGTCCACCGGCGCGGCCAGCGGGCGCTGGCAGGCCTCGCGCAGCAGGCTGCGCATGGGCGTGATGCCGCTGCCGGCGGCCAGCAGCAGCACCGGTGCAGCGGCCGGCATGTGGAAGTCACCAAAGGCCGCATCCAGCCTGAACAGATCGCCCGGCCTGGCATGGTGGACCAGGTGCTGGCTGATGGTGCCGCCGTCGACCGCCTTGACGGTAATGGCCAGCTCGCGGCGGCCCAGCGCGGTCGGGCTGTAGCTGCGGCGAAATACGCGCCCTTCAAGCTCCACACCCAGGGTGATGTGCTGGCCGGCGCGCATGCCGGCCCAGTGCCGGTTGCAGCGCAGGACCAGGGTGGCGGCGCCCTCGCCGGCCGGCTCGCGCCGGACCAGGCGGGCCAGGGGCTCGCGCAGGGTCCACAACGGATTCAGCTGGCCCGCCCAGAAATCGAACAACGTCGGCGACAGCCAGCGGTATGGGGAAAACAGGGACGGACGGATCACAGCGCTCATGGGCGCACTATACGGCCGCACATACACCTGTGTATACATGTGTATATTGAACCGGATTGGGTATGATTCAGCCTCGTCCCCCCGGAAGTCCCATGGCCGCCGCCACCGCCCTGACGCCGCCCGAAGATGCCAACAGCCCGGCCCGCCGTACGGTGAGCCGCGAGGACCTGCTGGCCGCCGCGCTGAAACTGATCGGCCCGCACCGCAGCCTGTCCACGCTGAGCCTGCGCGAAGTCGCGCGCGAAGCGGGCATTGCCCCGAACAGTTTCTACCGGCAGTTCCGCGACATGGACGAACTGGCCGTGGCCCTGATCGACGTCGCCGGCCGCTCGCTGCGCACGATCATCGGCGAGGCCCGCCAGCGCGCCACCTCCAGCGCGACCAGCGTGGTGCGCGTGTCGGTGGAAACCTTCATGGAGCAGCTGCGCGCAGACGACAAACTGCTGCACGTGCTGCTGCGCGAAGGCGCGGTGGGCTCGGATGACTTCAAGCACGCGGTCGAACGCGAACTGCACTACTTCGAAGAAGAACTGCAGCACGACCTGGTGCGCCTGGCCGCACTGGACGGCGCCAAGCTCTACAAGCCGGAACTGGTGGCCACCGCCATCACCCGCCTGGTGTTCGCCATGGGCGCCACCGCGATGGACCAGCCGCCGGAGAAAGACCCGGAGCTGGTCGAACAGATTTCCACGATGATTCGCATGATCATCGTCGGCGCCCGCACCCCCGCAGCGTTCCGCCGCGGCAGGTAAGCGCCGGGGTCGGATCCGTTTCCACGGGAAACGGCTCTGACCCATACCGACCAGTAGATCCACGCCATGCGTGGATTCACTCTGTCAGATAGCGAATGAATTCATCCACGCATGGCGTGGCTCTACTGTGTCGACCAAGGTCGACACCTATCAGAGCAGAACACCCCCCGACAGATCCCGGCAGCCTGTCGAAGGCGGGGTGCCCGCTGTTGCTGTTGCTGTTTAGCGCCGGGGTCGGATCCGTTTCCACGGGAAACGGCTCTGACCCCTGATGTCGGGTAGTCGAGCAAGCTCGACTCTACGGATTCCGCTTTTGAGAAGGGGTCAGAGCCCGTTGCGTCGCAACGGGATCCGACCCCGTGCCGACCAACGGTCGGCACCCACCAACAGCTGCGCCATGCCGTACCGACAGATCGCGGGCAACTGTCGAAGGCGGGGTGGGTCCGGTTGAGGGGGCGTGAGCCGCATGGATGCGGCGACCGAGCTTACAGGGACGTACTTGCAGCGTCCCCCTCAACCGGACCCACCCCGCCATCCCACGGATAGCCAGCTTTTGCCGTTGAAGTTGACGTTGATTGCAGCAGGTGCAGGGCTGCAAGCCCTGCGCACACACCTCAGCCCTCAGCCTTCTTCACGAACGCCTCGAACAGCGCCAGCGTCTGCTCACTCACATGATGCTCGATGCCCTCGGCATCACGCCGCGCCGTATCCGGGTCCACGCCCAGCGCCAGCAGGAAGCGCTCCACGGTCTGGTGCCGCTCGCGGCTGGCATGGGCCAGCGCCTCGCCTTCCGGGGTCAGGAACACGCCGCGGTAAGGACGCTGCACCACCCAGCCATCCCGGGCCAGGCGCCGCAGCATCTTCGCCACCGTCGGCTGGGCCACGCCCAGGCGCGTGGCGATATCGACCTGGCGCGCTTCACCACCGTCGGCCAGCAGGTCGGAAATCAACTCCACGTAGTCCTCGACCAGCTCCATCCGGTGTGCCTCGCGCACCTGCCGGAAGCTCTCGACCTGGCGCTCGGCCTCGATCAAGGGGGGGTTCTTTGCCGATGTCGAAGCGCCTGTCTTGCCCACGCGAGTGCCTGTCCTGCCGATGACTTCCGGATCTGAACCTGAATTCTGGACCAGTGACGCAGCAAAGACGATTGTTTCACATTGCTAATGGATATAGCAGTGGCTATATTGCAGCCATGAACACCGTCGCGCCCACCGACTCCCCGGCCGCCCCCGCAGCCAGCCTCGGCGCGCTCAACGCCTCGGTGGCCGTACCCGACAAGGGCCACTGGTGGTTCCGCCTGCTGGCCTTCATCGGCCCCGGCTACATGGTCTCGGTCGGCTACATGGACCCGGGCAACTGGGCCACCGACCTCGCCGGCGGTTCGCGCTTCGGCTACCTGCTGCTCTCGGTCATCCTCATTTCCAACCTGATGGCGGTCATCCTGCAGGCGCTGTCGGCGCGGCTGGGCATCGCCACCGGCATGGACCTGGCCCAGGCCTGCCGCGCGCGCTACCCCAAGCCGGTCAACCTGGCGCTGTGGGCACTGTGCGAAGCGGCGATCATCGCCTGCGACCTGGCCGAGGTGATCGGCACCGCCATCGCGCTGAAGCTGCTGTTCGACCTGCCACTGCTGTGGGGTGCGGTGATCACCGCGCTGGACACGCTGCTGGTGCTGCTGCTGATGAACCGCGGTTTCCGTGCACTGGAAGCCTTCGTCATCGCCCTGCTGATGATCATCTTCGGCTGCTTCCTGGTACAGATCGCGCTCGCCGCGCCGACGGTGATGGAGGTGCTGGGCGGCTTCATCCCGCGCACCCAGGTGGTCACCGATCCGCACGCGCTGTACATCGCCATCGGCATCATTGGCGCGACGGTGATGCCGCACAACCTCTACCTGCACTCCTCCATCGTGCAGACCCGCGCCTATCCGCGTACCGATGCCGGCCGCCGCAGTGCGCTGCGCTGGGCGGTCACCGACAGCACGATCGCGCTGACTCTGGCGCTGTTCATCAACGCCAGCATCCTGATCCTGGCCGCGGCGGTGTTCCATGCCAATGGCCGTTTTGATGTGGAAGACATCGAACAGGCGCATCAGCTGCTGGCACCGATGCTGGGCGTGGGCCTGGCCTCGACCCTGTTCGCAGTCGCCCTGCTCGCCTCGGGCCTGAATTCCACGGTCACCGCCACCCTGGCCGGGCAGATCGTGATGGAAGGGTTCCTGCACCTGCGCCTGCCACCGTGGCTGCGGCGCTTGATCACCCGTGCGCTGGCGATCATCCCGGTGGTGGTGGTGATCCTGCTGTTTGGCGACCAGGGCGCGGTGAAGCTGCTGGTGCTGAGCCAGGTGGTGCTGTCGATGCAGCTGCCGTTCGCGATCATTCCGCTGGTGCGGCTGGTGACCGACAAGGCCACGATGGGCGCGCTCGTCGCCCCGCGCTGGCTGGGCAGCATCGCCTGGGTGATCGCCGTGGTGATCGTGGCGCTGAACGTGAAGCTGCTGGTGGATACCTTCACCGGCGCGTAAATCGCAGGGGGGGGGGGGGGGGGGGGGGGGGGGGCGGGGGGGCCCCCCCCCCCCCCCCCCCCCCCCCCCCCCCCCCCCCCCCCCCCCCCCCC